>JBCBLJ010001017.1:0-2547 GCA_038520195.1 Planctomycetota bacterium | reverse complement strand
GGCAAATTCCCATTCGGCCTCACTCGGCAAGCGATATCCGGTCTTTTCGATGGCGTCCGCAACGAGTTTCATGCCTTCGGTGTATTTCCCCTCGTCGTTCGGAGCGTAGCACCACTCCGACTCGGGGATGCCTTCAAGTCGGCTCAGCCAATTGCAGTACTCGGCGGCGGAATAGTAGTTGATGATGCAGGCAGGATGCTCTCCCGTTTGCGACCATCGATTCACGTACTCCGCACGCATTCTTCGAAACTGTTTTGCGGTCACCTCGTGTGTTGCGATCGCGTACGCATGATCGACTCGCCTCCAATGCAATTTCTCATCGCGTTCATCTTCAAAGTCCGCGGCTCGTGCACCCATCTGGAAGACGGTCGGCCGAATCAAGACAAGGGTGTGATCGTTGGCCGCACGATAGATCTCGCTCCGCGTCGGTGCCAGACTGAAGTCGCGGCTCGAGGTCGAGAGTCCATGTGTAAACGCAACCCAACGAGTCGCGCTCTGCACTCCAGCGTGATGATTCTGTCGCGAGATTTCGTCGAGTTCTTCTGCGAGCGTTTTTCGTTGCGAGTCCGATAGGCCTCGGGCGTCGAAGCCACCGAGTGCCAACAAGACACCCTGTAAGCTCGAGGTTTCGAGTACCTTGCTTTTGCGGAGCACGGCGAGAAGGTGGCCAGGCTCGCAACCGGCTTTCGGAAGAGAAGCGATGACGTAGCTTCGGAGACCGGGCACTGGATCGGCCTTCAGCAGCTGCATCGCTTGATCAGTCCGACCGAGTCTGTAGAGTGCGATCGCAGCGTTTGCTCGTCGCTTCAGGCTTCGCTCCCCGATGGGGTCATCGTCGTGGACGGTCGTCGCAATTTCTTCGAGATACCGCAAGAACGATTCGCCGTAGCGGTCCGAGAATGCGCTGATGATCGGAAAGACGCGTCTCAACACGTTCGGCGTCGGCGCTCGTAAAACGCTCTCGAGCAACCTCCCCTCCTCTCCGCCAGCATCGGTACCCCAACGCCCGCAAATGAAGCTCTTGTCATTGAACAGTCCGACCAAGACTTCGCTGAGGATCGGGGCCTCGCTTTCTTGAAACATCCGCGTCAGGCTAGACTGCAACGAATCCCTCACGCATCTGAGTCCCCGCAGCCAAACAACTTTTGCTTCGGGTCCGATGACGCCTAGTTCCGACACAATCGCACGGGCGACCTGATCATCACCCGATGCCATCAGATACTGAAAACGCTCCGGCGATAGCACGGCATAGGCGACGGCCGCTCGGATCATTCGTTCGCCGTTCGCCGAATCAAGTATCTCCTCCGCAAAGCCGTCCGCAATCATCCCGAACTCGGCGGATGTCGCGACCGTCATCAACACTTCTTCCGGTTCTGCGGTCAGCACATACTCGCGTAACCAAGGCGACTCCACGTGTCCAAGCGCGAGCAGAGCACGTGCTCGTTCGGCGTCTGAGTTTGGCGACTGAAGAACCGTGTCGAGCTTCGATTTGGCGATCTGCGAGAGAGGCTGGAGTTCCTCGATCAGCCTCGGCACGTGCATTGGTGATGAGTTGAGTAGAGTCTCGACTTGCCCAATTCGCTTGATTCTTCGATTCGACGAGTGCCACGCCAACAGGGCGACGCAGAACGCGACCGATAGAATTGCCAGGGAAACGGAGCGGAGCGGGTGGCGGCCACAGAACTTCAACGCTCTCTCAATCACGCTCACTCTCCTCGCGCGGATCGGGTGCCCCGCCAAGTATCGTTCAAGATCTTGAGCGACCGCTTCGGCACTGCCATATCGATCTTGCGGCCGGGGCAACAGACACGTGACGGCAATCGTTTCGAGATCTCGATTCAATTTGCGGTCGACCTCGGTCTTTCGAGGCTCGGAATAGTCGCGATGAGGTTCATTCGAGGATCGAGGTGGCACTCCGGTAAGGCACCACCAGAGAATACCGCCGATTCCAAAAACGTCGTTACTGGTGTGTGCCTCTTCGGCCCGTTCCTGCTCCGGCGCCATGTAGCCCGGCGTCCCGACGGCAACGCCGCGTTGAGTGAGCTCTTCGTCGTTCGAACGAAGTTTTGCCAATCCGAAATCGGCGACCTTGGGTTCACCCCGCGCGCACAAGAGAATATTGCTCGGCTTAAGGTCTCGATGAATCACTCCCTTTTGGTGGGCATAGTGGACCGCTCGCGCGATTTTGGACACTAAGCGCGCGATGTCCGTTGGCTGACGAAGCTTGTTTGAAGAGGGCAAATATTCTTTGAGAGAGCGTTTCTCGGCGAGCTCCATGACGATGTAGGGACTCGGGACATCGAAGCAGTGGTCAAAGACTTCAATGATGTTTGGATGGTCCAAACTCGCGATTGCGATCGCTTCTTGACGGAACCGCGCGAAGGCCGCCTCACCAAGATGCGGGTCGAAAAACTTGATCGCGACCGACCGATCCAATTCTGCCTGGCGAGCGAGACGAACGATACCCATGCCGCCTTGGCCGATCGTCTCCTTGAGTTCCAGCTTGGTTCCATCAACGACCGGTCGCAGTGACTTTGGTTCCGAATG
>JBCBLJ010000200.1:0-11134 GCA_038520195.1 Planctomycetota bacterium | reverse complement strand
GCGCGCCAAAGGGGAACTCGCCACAACCTCGGTGGCTTTTCGCACGGCGGGTCAAGGTGAGATCCTCGGGATCGTTCCCATCGAATGTGAATCAGCTGTAGAACACTTTGTGGCTATTGAGCAACTGTCGGACGTTGCGGCCCAGGCTCATCTCTTTCGCATCGATGGCGAATCGCGAGGCATCAAGGTCGCCGCTTGGCCGATCGACCGATGTTTCAATTACCCTCACTATTCTCTTGGCGTTACTCCCCAAGCCATCGTGACACTCGCCCCAGATCAGCAGACGTTGGAGTATCGTCGCCTCAGCGATGCAAGCCTCATCAAGCAAGAGCAATTGCCAAGCGACGAGGACCACGAGGATGAGAGCTTCTACGGGTTTGCGAAGGACTGTTTTGTTGTTTCAAGCCCTCTGCGCGGGATGCGTTGTCGTGATCTCATTAATCGCCGTTGGCTATTCGATCCGAAAGACACAAGTTGGAACATCAATCCGGGGACAAACCGTGATTTGGCACTTCGTATCCGTCTGAGGTCGACGGCGTTGTTCTACGAAGTCGTCGACACCGTAAGCGGTGCCGCCATCAGCACGGTGCCCCTCGCGACTGCAGGGTTCTGCGACTGGTTTGACGAGAGTCACGTGATCAGCGCTTCGAAGGCCAACTACTTCACCGTCATGGTCAATGACGCCAGGAGTGGCCGCGTCATCAAAAAATATGCACCTTGGGGGTGGGTTGTGCCAGCAAGCGGCGCAGTCCTGTTTGGCCTCGTGCTCTGGGCGATCGAGTGGATGTTTCTGGCGCGCCGCGCTCGACTTCCGGCGTCCTTGGATGTGTTTATTTTTGCCGGTATCGCGGTTCTGCTTGCGACCTTGCGCAATGCGGCGTTCGCCGATCGCGGGGAGTCAAGTACAGTCGCAGGGCATTGCATCATTGGAGCCCTGTTAAGCCTGGCGGCAGCCTCGATGGTTTGGTTTACCTTTTCCCTCGACCGCCTCGGCGCTCGACTTTTCGGGGCGTCCAGCGTTTTGGCTGGCGTGATACTCGTTGAGCGTTTTCTGTTGCCCGGCAGTTTTCCTCGCGCTGAGCGGCTCGCGGTGATCCTTTTGTTTTCGGCGACGACATTCGCGATAAGTCAGTTGGCGGGGATCTGGCTGGAGCTCCGCGAGAGTTTCGACCCGTCCGAGAAGTCAGGGGTGCAAATCTCGATCGGCGATCTCATTGGAACGACGCTCAGCCTCGCGATCCTCTTTGCCGCGTTGAAGGATGTCTCGGCGCTCGAGGTTTGGCATGCCGGCCGATCCTTTCGCACGCCTTACTACTATGTTTTGCTAGTCATCTGCGTGGCATTGTTGTTTGTGGGCTTTTGGGGCAACCGTTGGGTCTTCACCGTTCTCTCTTTGTTAATCGGCCTAATCGGGCTCACGTTGGGCCTGAATGAGGCGCAGGCGTTTCGCCTTGGCGGAGGTCTCGTGAACAATCTCCAGCTCGAATTGAAGCTGGCGGTCGCGGCGTACGCAGCCGTCTTGCCGTTTCGACTTCGGGGATGGACGTGGAAGTGGAAGCGGCGGTTGGAAAGAGCATGAGGTGCCCAAGGCGTTGGCATACAATAGCAATCGATTCCCCTGTTGAACCCCTTCGGCGTTTGGACGGTGAGCATGATGAGACTGTCTTGGATTCTTTGCTTCGTATTCTCTGTCTCTTTCCCTTCCGGTGTTTTCGCCGAAGAGCCGCTTCCCTCTCGCGAGACGCCGGCCGTGCGTGTGATTCGCGATGTTCAGCCCGCTGCGGCAGCGATCTATGCTCGACGAAAGGATGGCCGCACCGGTTGGGGAAGCGGTTCGGTGATCGATCCGCGGGGCTATGTGTTGACGGCTCAGCACATCGTTGGTGATCAGCATTTGGTCGTGCTCGCCGGACGATCGCCGTTGAGGGCAAAGTTGATCGGGACCACGAAGGACTCCGATTTGGCGATTCTTCAGCTTGGTGGACCCGCATTTAATCGGCCCGCGTCGCCCAAGTACCCCTTGGATGGCACAACCCCCGCGTTCATTCGCTTGGCGACTGCCGACAGTGTCCTGCTCGGCGAGACCATTCTGAACGTCGGGGCTCCGGGCGGACGTGGCGTCGTTGTGACTCAGGGCATCGTCAGCGCGGTGAATTTCATCGGCACCAACCCACTTTCGCTTGCGACACAATCCAGTCTGGGTTTTGATCAATCGTTGCAGTTCGACGCGGCCAGCAATCCCGGCAATTCGGGCGGAGCATTGATCAACATGCACGGTCGGCAGATCGGTGTCGTCACCAGTAGCGTTCGCTCGGAGGAGGGAATCCACTTCGCGGTTCCACCCGACACCATTCGGGACTCGATCCCGAAGCTGCTTTATGCTGAGTATCGTCACCGCTACCGAACGGGGATCACCGTCGACACGCAGCGCGAACAGATCTTCATTGATGCGGTCGAAGCATCGTCACCGGCAATGGAGGCAGACCTTCGTGCCGGAGACCAGATTGTCTCACTCGACGGTCGCGCGCTTCGCGATCCCATCGACTGGGAGTTTAGCAAGCTAGAATTTCGCGCAGGCGATCGACTTCGTCTTGGAATCCTTCGACAGGGCAAAGAACTAGCAGTGGAGTTGCCACTGGTCGAGCGGCAACCGACCCCCGGCATCGAAGTCGAAGAACCGGTCGCCGGCCTATTGGCGCGCGTCTCTGAGTACGACCCGCGCAATCCCGACCCACTTGCCGATGATGATCGACCCGCGGGGCCACCCTCGGTGATTGAAAGCGTGACGGCGACACCACCGGATTTACCCCGTGAAGAACACTACGAGGTACTTATCACGGGACTTTTGAAAGTCGAACAGTCCGGTTTGTACCGGCTCGGCATCGCGTCGGACGATGGGTCAAAGCTCTTTCTGCACGATCGCTTGCTGATCGACAACGGAGGCAACCATTCCGCGCAACGTCGAACGGATTGGGCGTTTCTTGCA
The DNA here is from genome assembly GCA_038520195.1 of Planctomycetota bacterium. GTDB lineage: Bacteria > Planctomycetota > Planctomycetia > Pirellulales > Pirellulaceae > Stieleria. The sequence goes on along the minus strand of JBCBLJ010000200.1, from coordinate 8,148 downwards.
GAAGGGCTTCATCCAATTCGGATCGAATACTACGAGGACGAAGGTAATCAAGAGCTGGAACTATCGATCGCGGCCGGTGATGAAAAGATGCTGCCGGTGGCCCCGGACCAGTTGTTCCACATCGCCGACGGCAAGTGAATCAGTCCCGTGGCAATGCTGGACGATCATATCCGGCGTTCGGATCGTAGGCCGGATTGGCTGGCATCATTTGTGCTGACACCGTTTCACGCCACGCTCGCAACTTGCGGAGCATCCGCTCAGCCAACTCGGGATTGGAGCCCGCGAGGTTACGGCTCTCGCCTGGGTCGGCATCGAGATCGAACAGCTCAACGGTGCCATTCTCAAAGTATTCCAGCAGTTTGTGTTTTCCGTCTCGAATCGCGCCGCCGGGACTTTGCATTCCGTGGTTGCTGTAGTGAGGAAAATGCCAATAGAGTGCGCGGTCGAGCGTCTCGCCGCGAAGGACTCCGACCAGGCTCTGGCCGTCCGCGTGCTGCTTGGGCATTGCCGGGGCGCCGATCATCTCGAGGATCGTCGGGTAGTAGTCGGTTCCGATCACCGGTTCGCGACAGACGCTTCCGGCGGTCTGCTGTCCCGGCCACTTGATGATCAATGGGACTCGAATGCCGCCTTCGTACAGCCAACCCTTCGCGCCACGAAGTGGCAAGTTGGACGTGGAATAGGCCGCGTCAAGCTGATCGCGACGGATGATACGGCTGGGTCTTCCAAAGTTCGCCGCGGACATGCCGCCGTTGTCAGATGTAAAAATGACAATGGTGTGATCGTCAATTCCAAGTGATCGGAGTTTGTCCATCACTCGGCCAACACTCTCGTCCACGCTTTCGACCATCGCCGCGAATTGCGGATTGTCCTGTCGCTGTTTGATTTTAACCATCTGCCTTGGCAACACGCGAAAGCCACCGTACCTCTCGCTCTGAATCAGGTCGGCGCGTTTCGTCACCGAGGTCGGATTGCTCGAGTCGGGATTGCCCTCGAGCACAAACGGGTTCACATCTTCGGGTAGCCCGTCGCGTCTCGATTCATACTTTTCCACCAGGTCGCGACGTCCCTGAATCGGGTCGTGTACTGCAAAATGCGAAAGGTAAAGAAAGAACGGCTTGTCTCGGTGATTCTCGATGAACTCAATCGCTTCGTCGGTGAGTCGATCGGTGAGGTAGTCGCCGGATTCCTCCGAGATATCATCGAATTTGAATGGGGCGTGGTAACCGGCGCGAGGCCAACCTTTGAACCAATGCCTCGGTTTCTGAACATCAAAACCCTGCGCGGTCGGACCCGCGGGATCCTCGCCAAGATGCCATTTTCCAAAGTGCGCGGTCGCATAGCCCCTTGCCTTCAACGCTTCCGCGAGTGTGGTCTCCGAGAGCGGAAGCGCCTGCAGGATGCGAGCGTTTTTCAACTTTTGGAAGGCGAACTCGCGACGACCCGTCAGCCAATCGGTGAGCATCAGCCGGGCGGGGTACTTGCCGGTCAACACGGCGGCACGGCTCGGAGAACAAACGTGGCAACAGGCATACGCGTCCGTGAAACGCGTTCCCTGATCAGCGAGTTGATCGATGTTGGGAGTGTCATAGAACTCGCTGCCGTAGCAACCCAAATCACGCCAGCCAAGATCGTCAATCAGCACAAAGACGACGTTTGGAGTGGTCGAGCCAGCGTTCGCGTACTGGCCGCCGGCGATGAAACACACGAGCAAATGCAGCGTTAGAATCAATCGCATCGCGAAATGGTCCCACTGGCGGAATCTTTGGAAAGTGCGGATATGATATCTCCCTGCCCACCGCGATGTTCCCACGTCTTTGCAGTAAGCCGCACCCCGAGTGACTTTGATGACATCCCGTTCAAGAGCCCGCAACTGGATTGGTTGCATTCTGTTTTTAAGCTTCGCCGCCGTCGGACGCGCCGCCGAGCGACCAAACATTGTTTTCTTCTTCACCGACGATCAAACCATCAGCACGCTTGGTTGCTATGGAAACCCCGTCGTTCAGACACCGAATATCGACGAGTTGGCGCGACGCGGGACGCGGTTCGAGAATGCTTTCGTCAGTCATTCGATTTGTTGGGTCAGTCGAACCACCATCCTATCGGGCTTGGTCGGACGTAGTTTCGGGACGCCAGCGCAGCCGGACGTCGCACGACCCGATGCGGTCGAAACGCTGTATTCGGATCGTCTGCGTGACGCGGGCTATCGAACCGGCTACTTCGGCAAGTGGCACGCAAAAATGCCGAAAGGTTACAAGCCAGGTGATCATTTTGACGAATTCGAAGCGATCGGCCGGCGACCGTTTTACAAGAAGCAGCCCGACGGAAGCTTGCGACACGAGACCGAGTTGATTGTGGATCGTGGCATCGAGTTCATTAAAAACCAACCCCAAGGCAAGCCATTTGCGCTCAATCTTTGGTTCAACGCTTGCCACGCCGAGGACGGTGACCGCCGGCCCGGCATCGGCCACTTTCCGTGGCCCCGCGCGGTCGACGGAATGTACGAAGACGTTGAAATCTATCCGCCGAAGCTAAACGATCCTGCGATCTTCGACGCCCAACCGGAGTTTCTCAAGACATCGATCAATCGCGAGCGATTCTTTTGGCGCTGGAACACGCGGCAAAAGTACGAAACAAATATGCGTGCCTACTTTCGGATGGTCAGCGGAATCGACGGCGCGATCGGACGTTTCCAGGCGGCTCTGGAGCAAGCCGGTCTATCGGACAATACGATCATCGTTTACTCAGCCGATAACGGCTATCACATGGGCAACCGCGGCTTTGCGGGCAAGTGGTCGCACTACGAAGAAGCGCTTCGCGTCCCGATGATCATCTTCGATCCTCGCGTCGCCCAAGCCGAGCAAGGCAAGGTCGTCGACGCGGCGGCGCTGAACGTCGACTTGCCGGCAACCTTTCTTGATTGGGCCGGCGTCACGATCCCGGCTCGCTATCAGGGCCGTAGCTTGAAACCGATCGTCGAATCGGTCGTCCCGAAGGACTGGCGAACCGAGACGTTTCATGAACACTTTGCCGTTCGAAACCGAATCCCTGCGTTCGAAGGGGTTCGAGACAGCGACTTCAAGTATGTGCGCTACTTTGACTTTGACCACGAGTTTCTGCACGATCTGAACCGCGATCCCGATGAATTGGTCAATCTCGTTGACGATCCGAAGTACGCCGATGTTTTGATCGCGATGCGCGAGCGAACCGCCAAGCGGGTCGCTCAGTACGGCGGCCCGATCGATCCGCAAAAACAACCGATGACGCAGTCCACCGTCCCGCATCCCGAGGCTTCTGCGGCGGTCACCGTCAAGCCAGCCGCCGACGGTTTCGCGAGGTTGTTCAACGGGCGAAATCTCTCAGGCTGGACCGGCGATTCAAAATACTGGTCCGTCAGCGACGGAGCGATCACGGGCGTGACCGATGGATCGCTCAAGATGAATCGCTTCTTGACGTGGAACGGTTCCACGGTCCGAAACTTCGATCTGCGTGTGAAGGTCAAGGTTAGCCCAGGAGGCAATTCGGGTCTTCAATACCGAGGGCTTTCGCGACCGGACTTGGGACTCGATGTCGTCACCGGTTACCAGTGCGACGTGGTCGCGAAAGTCCCGAAGTACAACGGAATGCTGTATGAGGAGAAAGGTCGTCGCATCCTTTCTCACACCGGTGAAAAGGTGATCGTCGATGTCGACGGCCAGCCCTGGGTGGTCGCCAAGATGCCCTTGAAGGAATTCGCGGCGGACGAGTGGCACGACTATCGCGTTCTTGTCCGCGGCAATCACCATCAACACTGGATCAATGGTCACCCGACGGCGGACTTGATCGACTTGGACGAGGCGGGCCGAGCGTTGGAGGGTGTGCTCGCCGTTCAAGTTCACGTCGGGCCCGCGATGAAGATTCAGTACAAGGACTTCCGGATCAAGCACTTGCCCGACGATCTCCCTCTGCAAATGGCCTCCGATCATCCCATCCCGGAGAGTGCCTATGGCGTCCGTCCTCAAGGGAGACTGCCCAAGGACTGGAAACCCCCGGTTTACGGCGAACAAGAACGATAGCGTGCGGCGAGGCTTTTTTGGGTTTTCTTGTAGGTGCGAAGGCAAATCGACGCTGGCTCCGAACAACACAGGGGTAGCGTCTCTTCCTTTTTCGTTCGCACACGCCTTCCACGATGGACCACGAAAAACACCAGCAGTTCGCCGAACGTTTGGTTCGTAGTCAACATCGTGTGTTCGCATACCTTGTTTCCCTGGTGGGCAATCGAGCGGACGCGGAAGAGCTCTTCCAGCAGACCTCGTTGACCCTTTGGCAGACCTGGGATCGCTACGACCCCGGTCAGGATTTTCTGCCCTGGGCGTGTGGGATCGCTCGCAACCATGTTCAGAATCACCTCCGCAAGCAACAACGATCTCGTGTACGGCTGGAGCCGGAAGTCGTCGAGTTGCTCGCGAACGAAGGTGCGGTGCGCGCCTCTCGCGACGGTGATCGCTTACCAGCCCTGAGGGATTGCCTCGAGAAGTTGCCCAAGCGGAGCCGCGATGTAATCGCGAAATATTACGGCGGAGCATCGGTGGCAAGTATCGCGGCGGAGTCCTCATCGTCGGCCAACGCGGTTTACAAGTTGCTGCACCGAACACGTGAGTTGTTGCACGATTGTGTTCGCGGCAAGATGGCGGAGACACTATGAGCGCACGTGAGGAAGTGCTTCGGCTCTCGCAACGATTGGCCGACGACACGCTGAGTGACGAAGAGTCACAGCGTCTTTCAAAACTGCTGCGCGAGAGCCCTCCGCTGCGCGAGGAGTACCTGGACTTCTTCGAAACGCACGCGGCGATGTGTTGGGCGCATCGAGACCACGCGGGCCAACACGACGCGTTGCCTTCGCCGCAAATGGCTTCCCGGCGAATCGATCGAATCCGTCTGCGGCATCGCATGCTCATGGCTTGCCTGGCGATCGCGACGATGGCGGCCTTCGCCGGATTCTGGTGGGTACGCAATGACGCCGTAGCGCGCGAGCGAGCCAGCCGTGTGGTCGCCGCTGCGCTTGACGCGCACTCCGACGTGACCGAACGCCGCTATCGAGCGAAGGTGACGTGGGAGAATCCGATTCAACAGAGTCTCCAGCCCGATCGAGAGATTCAAGTCTCCACGCGCGGCGATGAGTTTCGGATTGAAGTGACTGGGCGCAAACCACTCGCGATCGGTAGGGAAGCGGACAACTCCGTCTGGGTCGCGGTCGACCGGACGGAAGGCGTTCGAATCGCCGCTGACGAAGTCGGGCCAGTCCTAAACGATCTGCTTGAACTACACAGTTTGCGACTCGAGTCTTTGCTCCGAGGTGTACTTCGCGATCATGACCTTCAATATGCCAGCGCCACCGAGACCGCCGACCGGATCACCGCTTGGCCGACCCGAGTTCGTGGATGGGTCCGGCGAGTCAGCTTCGACGTCGACCGTCACTCGGGAAGTATTGTCCGACTTGTGGCGACGGGAAGATCGCTGTTGCGAGGCCGATTTGAAGTCGCGTTTCAACGGATCGAGACGAGAGGGCAAAGCCAATCGACGTACCGCTTGCAGGATCACCTTGCGCGCGGTGCGGAAGTGTTGACTCTCGACGTATCCCCGTCAAAGCGACGATCGGCGTTACAAAAGAGTCTCGGATTCACGACACGAGGTTGGATCATTGAACCCGAGAGTCTGGAATGACCGACCGACCGCCATCACTTGTTGACCGACCGAAGAGAAATTTGGAGTAATGATGTCACATCTTTTTGTGCGAGTTCTGATCCCCGCGATCTTCGCTTTGGTGATCGGATTGGAGGCGGAAACCGGTACTGCCCAGTCGTCTCCGATCCGCTCGACCGACGGTTGTCTCTATTTTCCAACTGACGACGACTGGGCAACGGTGAGTTTCGAAGATGCCCGATGTGACCCGAAAGGGATTCAAGCCGCACTTCGGTTGGCCGGAGAAAAGCATTCCAAGGGAGTGGTGATCGCATGGCGTGGGCGGATTCTTGCCGAACAGTACTGGGACGATTGGAAACCCACCGACCCGCATCCCGCTTACTCGTTTCTAAGAGTTTTGTCTCATCGTTGGTGGGGATCGCGATTTCCGAGGGCGACATCACATCGGTGAATCAATCGGCCGCGGACTTTCTTTCCGAATGGCGATCAAGTCCCAGTCACCGGCAAATCACGATTCACGATCTGCTTTCGATGTCCTCCGGTTTACAAGGAGGTCGGGCAAACTTTGTTCGAGGCGTGCTGTCACGAAATGAGCGTCGGTTCGCAACGAGTCTCCCCGTTGAGCACTCTCCAGGGGCGCACTGGGAATATCACAATTCCGGATACAAACTGCTCCATTCGATTCTGGTGGAATCGACTGGCGAATCACTGCAGCAATACACTCGCGAAAAACTGTTCGACCGTATCGGGATGCGCCGTACCGAGTGGGCAACCAAGCGGTTCAACCGACAACAGACGACGTTCTTGCGAACAACTCCGCGCGATGCGGCGCGCTACGGTCTGCTGGTCTTGGCAAAAGGGCGCTGGGATGGAGAGCAAGTGATCAAAGCGGATTGGCTTGCAAGGGCGACCGGTGCCGCCAATCCGAAGCTCAACCCGTCCTACGGTTACCTGTGGTGGGTCAATGGAGGCGAGTGGTTTTGGTTTCCCTTGGTGGATCAAAGACAGTCGCGATCGATCTTTCCCGGTTGTCCCGAGGACGCGTTCGCGGCGCTCGGAAAAGACGACCAAAAGATTTACATCGTTCCGAGCCTCGAACTTGTTGTCACGCGGTTCGGCGATTCCGCCAACGCGACCTCGCCCGCACTCAGCCAATTTGACGATGATTTTCTAGGCGCAGTATGCCGGAGCTTTCGCAAAACTCGCTCCGGCGAAAAAGCAACGACCCGGCGAGCGAGGATCGAACCAGTCGACCCGTGATTGGCAGCGATCAGCGTTTTTCAAAAAGTGCATCGATCGGATGATCGGGTTTGGTTCGCAACGACGCATTTCCTTGCGAACCTGACGATACAAACCCATCTAAACACACCGAGGAACCCACGATGCGCCGATTCCAACTACTCACCTTGCTACTCTGTGGCCTCCTTGCGGGCTGTGCCGAGACAGACTCAACGTCCACGGTGACGAGTGTCGACGCTTCGTCAAGCAAGAACTCGCCAGCGATCGATCTGAATCCCGCGACGCTCGAAAAACTGTCGAGCTGGGACGAAACCAGTCGAGCCAGCGCGGAGCTGACGAAACAACTGGCCGCGATCATGGCGGAGATACAGGACACAGAATCCGCGTCGGCCGCGATCGAAAAGTTGCGTGACCTGGCTCCCAAATTTGCGGCCGTCAATCGCGCCGAAAAGGCCTTTGGAGAGCCTTCCAAGGAGGATCGGACGCTGGTTTTAAAGAACCTCGCCGACGCTCACAAGGCATTCGATGCCGCCTACTCTCCGCTGATTGAAAACGAAGAGCTCAAGGCCATCGTCGGGCAAGCGATCGACGACGCCTACGTCGGCAACGTGACGGAGTGAGTCGCCGTCAGCGGATTCTGCTGCCTTGCCTAAGACGTCGTGAGTGCAGACGAAATCGTGCGGCGTGAAACGGAAAACCAACTCGGTTGCTGCAACTCGCGGTAGGGCGAGTCTTCGGGAAGGGTTTCCATCAGGTACTGATCTGCGGCTCGCAGATTGTGGTAAGGCATCGATGGGAACAGGTGATGCAGCGCGTGATACCGAATGGAGTAAGGAAACAACAGCCAGGTGAAGAAGTCGGGTTGGGTGTAGTTACACGAGTCCATGAGGTGGTCCGACGTCGACATTTTCTCCCCATCACCGGAAAAGTGATGGTCGGCGATCAGTCGCATTTGGTTTAGCAGCAACACGCTGACGCCGAGTGCGTAGAGCATGGGGATGCGTGTCCAGTCGTGAAACCCAAGTAGAACCGCACCCGGGATCGCGGCCGCACGCAAGCAGCAGAGGATCTCGACGGCAAGGATACGCCGGCGGTCGGAACGTTTGACCCGCCGGACGTAGTGGGGATTCATCATCAGAGACGAGCAACGTGTGAGCACAAACTCACGTAGCCGAGGATGCAAAAACGTCAGCGGCGTCAGAATGAACCGCGCCGTGACAATGATGG
>JBCBLJ010000647.1:0-4950 GCA_038520195.1 Planctomycetota bacterium | reverse complement strand
TTCCTCTCAGCATCCACGGTTCGCGATCGGCGAATCATCTACTCCGATCGCTGACCGTGGATGCTGAGAGGAATCGATCAACGCGACTCGGCGTCCATGTTTCGCCAGAATCCACGCGAGGATCGATCCCGAAAACCCAGAGCCGACGATGGCGACATCGTATCGATCGCTCATAGTTCCGAGGTGTCCTGACGGAGAATCGCGCGTTGTAGCTTGGTCATTCTTTCTTTGTCGGCCGCAGAAAGCTGATCGAACTCGAACCCCCACAGGTCAACCGACACGCATGCCGGCGCAGCAACATCGGAACGGGCTTCCGCAAACAGGTCGCTCAGCCTTTCGAGTTCGATATCAGGCAGGGCGTCACCGCGACCGTTCCAGCCGTGACCGAATCGGGCAGGAATCAGACTGATGTGTCGAGCTCCGTTGGCCGCGGCATGCCGAACAGAAAGCCGCGCCCAACGCGTCGCCTCCCGGGCCGTGACACCGGGCACGCCGACGATCAGAAAGACACGGAGATCGATCCCGAGTCGACGAAGCCGCTTCGCGTACCGATCGAATTCGTCTCGAGTCATTTGCTTTCGCATCCGCGACAACCAGCGTGGTTGAACGGTTTCGAGCCCGACGGCAATCTCTAGCTGAGTTTCTACCTGGTCTTGAAATCGCTCGTGCCTCGATGCCCCGAAACGCGGGTGATTCTCGACGATGACGCGATCAAACGGTCGGCAACAGTCGGCAATCGCTTGGTAGTCTTGGGGCGGGATACTCCCGGGGTCAAAAAAGTTTCCGCTATTGTAGAGCTTGATCCAGCTAGCGGACGGCATCCGAACCAGTGCGGCACGAATCTGACGCTCGATCGCCCTTGCAGGAGTTGCGGTGGGAAGCGTGTTCTGGTGGAGATCACACATCGCGCATCCGATCGGACATCGGCCGGCAGTAAGAAAGAGCGTGGCGACGTCAGCGACGCCAAATCCACCGGGTATTCTTCCGACCGGTTCACGTTCGTGTAGAAAGTGGTAGGCGCGATTCGGGTCCAGTTTCAAGCTCAAGTTCCAATCCAATGATCGACTGCGCGGGCTGCGGCAACCAAATCAACCAACGTCTCAGTGAGTGTCCCTGGTGTGGCCAAGTGTTGACGCCAGCACCGCCCAATCCGTCGCGTCGACGTTGGACGCTGGGTGCTTTGATCATGTTGATGACCTTATTCGCGATTCTACTCGGACTGGGCCGGTTGCAGCAGGATCAGAGGAAACAGCCGGGCGAGTAGTACGCTCGGTCCCAACCGGCCGCGTTCCCCCGCCAAAGGTCTCTGCCGCCGGTGCATTGGTGTCTAGTGCGCATTTTGAAATCCGCTGCAACCCGCACGGGCGGATACGGCGGCACAACCCGAACGGTTCACTTGATCGGATCGATCTGGGTAGCCGTTGAGGGTTTTCGGACCGTTTGACTTTCCTCAACCCGGTGTGATTGCCGTTGTGAACTGCGGCACTGTGCGCGCTCAATCGGTTCCCGCTGCGCAACCGCTTCCGATGCGCCGTGCCACGGATTCCCATGCCCTCCGCACACAAGTCACGTCTGATGTCCACCTCACACCAACGCCACCGACAAAACACCCGTTTATGGGAGCGCATGGAAGATCGAATCCTGTTCGACGCCGAGATGGGCGAGTTTGTATCTGAGCAAGCGGAAGAGCCCCTTGATTCAACGATCGAGCAATCGATCGTTGAAACCATGGATCAGGTCGCGCCGGAGGACGGCCCCGAGATCCGTCCCCGCGAGGGCCAAACTCATTCGACGCACGTCGCCTTTGTCGACATCACGGTCGATGATTTTGAAGTCCTCGTCACGGAATTGGAAACGCACGAGTCGGGGCTGGACATCGTTTTTCTTGATCCCACTCGCGATGGGCTGCTACAGATCGCGGAATCACTGAACGGACGCGCGGACTTGGACGCGATCCATGTGATTTCTCACGGCACCGACGGCGAATTGGTGTTGGGACGGGACCGTCTTGGTGCGGAGACCCTACAGCAGCGCTATCAAGACACACTTTCGCGGATCGGCCAGTCACTCAGCGAGAACGGTGACATCTTGTTGTACGGCTGCGATCTCGCGGAAAATGAAGCGGGCCGAGAATTCCTGACGACACTCGCGTCGCTAACCGGCGCAGACATGGCGGCTTCCGAAGACCCGACCGGCAATACGCAGGTGGGCGGTGATTGGGACTTAGAGTTTCGACTTGGTCAGGTCGAAACCGTCGCGTTGTGGAACACGGCATCCGGATCCAATTGGGCCGGACTACTTGCGCCGACGCCGAGCGTGACTTTGAATGTGCCGTCAGAGTCGTTTCTCAATGAGTCGTTCGACTTCTCGGTCACGTTTGAGAACAACTCTGCGACACCTTCTGACGCGGGTTTCGCGCCTTACGTCGACTTGCATGTGCCTGCCGGCGTCAACGTCACTGGGGCATCGATGTTTGGGGCCACGCTCACGCCGACCGTCGCGGGTAACTTCAACGCGGGCGGCGACTTAATCGATGCAGGTGGGATGGTGATCAATCATCCGGTGACCGGGCTCGCGGTGAGCGGGAACCCGGGTGACCAATTGTTGGTCTATCAGTTGCCTTTCGGAAGTTTCGTCCCAGGACAACCGGGCGCAACGATCGATTTCTCCGCGAATCTCAGTGCCACCGACGGTGCCCAATTCGGGGTGCCGTTGGATATCGCTGCCCAAGGATTCTTTGCGTTGGGGGCTGACGCCCTCGACAATCCGGGTGTCGATCCTGCAATCATCGGTTCGCGACTTAGCAGTCCGATCACGCCGCAGATCATCGACTTGACAAAGACTTCCGACGCGCCCGAAGACGAGCGTAGCACTGGACCAAACTACCCCATCGAATTCACCCTGTTGGTCGACATCGCGGACGGAGAGACTATCGACAGTCTAATCGTCGAAGACCTTCTTCCCGAGTCGTTCGCCTACCTGCCAGGCACGCTGAATGTGACCAGCTCAGCGGGATTCACGGTGATTTCGACGCCGTCTCCAGGTGTCGCTGTGAACAATCGACTCGCCATTGACTTTGGGTCGGTCGTCGGTGCGGCCGGTGTCGATGCCACGATCACCTACCAAGTCTTCGTCGAGCGCGTCGATGCAGGCGGTTCGAACGTGCTCGATCCGGTTAGCGGAGCCTTTGTGCCGACGACCAACGATGCGCAGGCGACGTTCGAGTACCAGGGCACTTCGCTTGCGGTCGACGACGCGGGGACTGACTTTACCCTGTCGCAGGAATCGATTTCACTTCAGAAAGGTGTCGCCGTCGTCAACGATCTGGGCGGCGCGGGCGCGACACCAGGAGACACACTCGAGTACACGTTGAACATCCAAGTCTCGGACTTTTTCGAGTTCGGGATGCTGCGGATCGACGACACCTTTAGCGACGGTCAGCTCTTTGACACCACGTTCGCGCCCACCTTTGCGATCACGGAAGAAGGCGTGTCGAGTAGCGGCACTTTCTCGGGCTCCCAGTTCACCGTCACTCACAATGCGCTGACCGACGGGACGACGGACATCTTGTTTGATCTCTCCTCGGTCGTTTCCGACGGGGTGCTCACCGGCGATTTCTTTGATGATGCGTTGTCCGAGGGTCCGACGACCGTCCAGATTCGCTTCCGCACGGTGATCCAAGAGAACTTTCTGCAAACCTTTCCCTCGGGTGATCCGAGCGTGGACACAGGCGATCGACTCACCAATGACGCGACCGTGACGGGCCAAGTCACTGGCGGCGCGATCGTCTCCGATGGCAGCGGCACAAGTATCTCCATCACCGGCCCCGTTATCGCGAAGTCGATTTATGCCATCGATGGCGATACATCCCGTGCCGGGGATCCGATCGTCGCCGGACACACCATCACGTACCGTCTTGAATTCGACATGCCCACGGCCGACTTCGAGAACTTGATCCTGACGGACTTCTTGCCGATCCCGATCTACGACGCAACAGAGATCACGTCGATTCTCAACACACCGTCGCTGACACCACCGCCGGCGGGGGCGATCAGCTATCACCTCGATCACACTCTCGCGGCGGTCGCGCCACTGACCGATCCGCCCCTCTTAACGACCGACGCGGCGACCAACAGTGTGCGACTCGAATTCGGTAGCTTCGACGTCGAGCCAAGTGTCAGCGCAAAAATCGATGTGCTGTTCACGGTTACAGCGACCGATGCCCGATTCGCCGATGGCCTGTTGCTGACCAATCAAGCCAACGCGACGTACGGCTTGACCACGACCGAAACGGCGACCAGCGACTCGATCGTCCAGAATTCGCTCGCAGCACCGGAGCTGAACGTCACCAAGGGCATCGTTTCGAGCGATGGAGTGGCACCGATCTTTAGCAACACTCCGGGGCCGGCCGCCTTTGCGATGCCCGGTGTGTTGGGGATTCCATTCGCCGGTTCAATCACGTCCGCGGGCTTGGCTTCCAACCCCATCGATTCGGATCTCTCCGACATTGATGCGGGGGATCGATTCCGAGTCGCGATCGTGATCGAGAATACGGGCGAAGCCGATGGATTCAACCTCTCACTCACCGTTGTCCTCGCTCCCCAGTACGCCATCGCCGGATCGGGACTGAACCTCCAAGTCCACCGCGGCGATGGAGCCATGTTGTCGTTCTCGGGCGACCTCTTTGCGGGTGGCATCGAGATCGTCGACCCGGGCACCGGTGATGGTGCGATCAATAGCGCGAGCGATGGGGCGGCCGACGGGACCAATATCATCATCGTGACATACGATGCCGAGCTGCAAACGAACTCGGAGATAAATCAGACCTACACGACCTCGGCGGAGGTCACTGGTTATGGAACGGTCGACGGCGGTGAGTGAGAGGTTGAATCCATCGGCTTCGCCCGTATTCTCGATCACGATCGCGACTCGGAATCGATCCCCCGCATC
>JBCBLJ010000337.1:0-8359 GCA_038520195.1 Planctomycetota bacterium | reverse complement strand
TGGCAAAGAAATCGCGCCCGGTGTCCCCTGGATCAGGTCCCTTCGACCGCCCCACCTGACCCTCGCACTCAAGTCCGGCAACTTCGGAGGCCCACGCTTCTTTCTCGAGGTGACGGGGACTCACTCATGACGGAGCGAGAACTGCGGGAACAGATGGCCGAACACGGCAAGTCGCTTTTCGAACGCGGCTTGACGGCGGGCAGTTCTGGTAACCTCAGCGTCAAACTTCCTGACGGGATGTTAGTGACGCCAACCAATTGCTGCCTCGGCAGACTCAACCCCGACGAAATGTCACGCCTCGATTCGGTCGGCAACCTCCTGTCCGGAAAACCAGCGTCCAAAGAAGCGTTCCTTCACCGCTGCTACTATGACGCCCGCGACAACGAATCCGCCGTCGTTCACCTTCACTCAACGTACTCGGTCGCCGTAAGCTGCCTCGCCGAAGTCGACCCGGACGATGTCCTCCCACCGATCACGGCTTACTTTGTCATGCGTGTGGGCAAACTCCCGTTAGTGCCGTACTATCCGCCCGGTGACGAGTCACTCGCCGAAGCCGTTGCGGCAACGGTTCGCAACAACCGAGGTGCTCTCCTCGCCAATCATGGCCCGGTTATCGGCGGCAAATCACTCGACGCCGCGGTCAATGCGATCGAGGAACTCGAAGAAACCGCCAAGCTCTACCTACTCCTTCGCAACGAATCGACTCGTTTCCTGACAACGGAACAAGTCCAGGAACTCAAGCAACGTTTCCCCAGTTGAGATTGATGACCAATAGCAAACCCACTTTCGCAATCGTCGTAACGTTTCAGATCCTACCTGAACACGTCGAAGCGTTTCGCGAGCGCATGCTCATTCAGGCCAGCGACTCGCTCCGCCTTGAAGAAGACTGCCATCAATTCGATGTGCTGGTTGATGAATCCGATCCGAGCGTGTTCGTGCTCTACGAAGCCTACACCGACGCCAGTGCTTTTGAATTCCACAAGCAAACGGATCACTTCAAAGACTACGACCGGAGCGTCAAAGACTGGATCGCGACCAAGAGCATTCAAAGACTGAACCTGTTGGAGAAGAGCGATGCGTAGTTATCGGCTCATCGGTTTGCCGGGCGACGGGATCGGCCCGGAGTGTTATGACGCCGCAACGCAAGTGTTGCACGCGGCGGCAAACGCGTGCAATCTTTCCATCGACATCCAGCGTTGTGAGGCGGGCGCGACACTCTATCGTGAACACGGCGTCGCATTACCCGACGATGTCCTGCAGGCGTGTCTCAACGCCGACGCGGTCTTGCTCGCGGCGATCGGGCTGCCCGACGTTCGCAATCCCGACGGCACGGAAGTCCAGCCGCAGATGATGATGGGTCTCCGCAGAGCGATGGGACTCTACGCCGCCGTTCGTCCGGTGAAGCTCTTTCCGGGAGTGCGGTCGCCGCTCAACACGGGCGAAAAGGGCATCGACATGGTTATCATTCGAGAAAACCTCGAAGGCCTTTTCGCATCCTTCGGTGGCGGATGCCAACTCAATGACCAGTTGGCGACCGACACCATCGTCATCACTCGAGAAGGCACGCGTCGTGTCGTTGATTTGGCTTTCCGGCTGGCCCAGAAACGCCGAGGTCGACCATCCGACGGTCAGCGCCGGGTCAGTTGCGTCGACAAGGCAAACGTGTTTCGGAGTTTCGCGTTCTTCCGCAAAGTCTTCTTCGAAGTCGCCCAGCAATACCCCGACATCCAAGCCGACGCTCAGTACGTCGATGCCATGAGCCTCTACATGGTAACCACGCCGAGCGAATGGGACGTCCTCGTGATGGAGAACCAATTCGGTGACATCCTGTCCGACCTGGGGGCCGCCATCGTCGGCGGACTCGGTCTTGGACCGTCTGCCGAAATCGGTGATGACCGCGCCTTGTTCCAACCCTCGCATGGGACCGCACCCCAGATCGCCGGTCAGGGTGTTGCCAACCCGGTCGCCACGATCTTGTCCGTCGCGATGATGCTCGAGTGGCTCGGGGATCGGCATGAAGACGCTGACGTGACCCGCGCAGCGGAACTCATCGAGTCTTCCGTTGCCGCCTGCCTCCAAGCCGGCACGATCCAAACGGCTGACCAAGGTGGAAACGCCACCACCACACAAGTCGCTGAAGAAGTTACCAGGACACTCGAGAGCCAACGCGAATGACAACGGCCGTCGGATGACGACGCTACTCGATCTGACCTCTCGGCTCACTCGACTTTCGTGAGTTGAGTGTGTTTCCTTTTTTCCGTCCTACCACTCTCATCGAGATCGCCGCCAACGCGATCCAACCCTCCCATCCCGTCCCTCCATCCACCAACTACCTTTTCGTGTGTTTGGCATATTTCGTGGTTCCCCTCCCTCCCACTCTCATCGAGATCGCCGCCAACGCGATCCAACCCTCCCATTCCGTCACTCCATCCACCAACTACCTTTTCGTGTGTTTGGCGTATTTCGTGGTTCCCCTCCTACCACTCTCATCCACATTCCAACCGAGGCGGTCATCGGATCTCCGCACTGAGTTCGTTCCGCGGTTGCCGGAACGTCACGGCGTGATCAGCGGAACCGTTTCCCCTTTGCCAAAACTCCGAATCTCCAACCCGGAATCCGAGCTCTCGATGCGGATCACGTAAGAACGTCCCTCCACGCGAGCCTGGTTACCGACAACGACCAACGCCGTTCCTTCATCGATCCCGATCCCAATCCTGTCGGAGTGTTCTTGCACTGCGCTGATGGATCGTCGGAGACGATCACGTGCCAGAAAATGCTGGTCGAGAATGCATTCCGGTAGAAAGCCTAGACCAACACCGATCCGCGGCTCGGTTCGTCCCCCCGCGATCATGACCTCGCTTTGAATCGCAGCTCCGGCGCTTGAGCCCCCAATCACGCCGCCGCGTGCGAGCAGCTCATGCAGTTTGGTTTCAACGAGAGTCGATTCATAGGCCTCGGTGAGTTTCGACTGCGAGCCCCCGCCGAACCAAACCGCCGTTGCGCGATCAAGACGACCCGCAAACGCCTGGTCGTTCGCCTCCGCCCGGTCGCGGGTGTGCAGAACCTCGATGTCTTGAAAACCTCGACCATTCCAAAGCTCGGCGACTTCTATTGTGTTGGGTTCGATGCTTGAAGCCGTGGGAATCACGATGAGCCTTGGCTTTTCGCCAGCCAATTGACGAAACGCTTTGAAAACTTCGCTCGGCAACGCACCACCGCCACCGATCACCAACTTCCGGGGCACCGATTCCGAGTCTTGAGCGTCCACTGCGGAAGTGAACACTGCGGAAGCGAACACGAACAGTAGAAGAGCAGCGACATACCTCAACATTTTTACACCGTTGTCCGTTTCATCAAAGCAATCAAATAGACGGCACGTTCATTTGTGCCCCACACGTTTTACCCGATTCGCCAGGCTTACGACCACGACGACGTTACGTTTGGCTCGAACTCCGGCGCAGCTGAGTTCGGTGAGGTGTTGATTTGCACGGCCCGTCGTGTGAACTCGATCGACGTCGTGGGCGATGAAACGCGTCTGGACGGAACGGTGATCATCGACCGCAACAACTCGGACGTGCCAGCGTACTTTGTCTTTCCACGGTCCTTGACTGGCCATCTTCGTTGACAACCGCCCAAGCCAACACCGTCACCCGCTCGAAGCGGCCGGTTTTGCAAACGTCAGAAACGTCATTCCACGGTGTTCTGAATGGGCAAGCAGTTCCACGCCAGTCGAGACCGCCAACGCGGTGACTTCAGCGGGCGATAAGCGAAGCTTGCGATACGCACCGACGGTTGTCTGCCAGTCGTTCGCGACTCGCTCGTGCAGCACGTCGTGAACGAGCACGTACTCCGCGTGCGTTTCAATGAAGCACATTTGGATCCGATTCTCATCGGTCCGAACGGGAATGAATCGGTCAACGCCCCGTAGAGCGCGGGAAGTGTAGTCGCGAAACGAGAGGCAAAGCACACCTCCCGGGAGAAGGTTTCGGGCGCAAGACTGAACCGTTCGCTCAACGTCCTGAACGGTCGCAAGATGCGTGAGGGTGTCGCCCATGCACACAAAGGCATTCACGGGCTTCTGCAATCGTTCCACGAAGTCAACCAAGTCACCGCAGACGGTCTCCAACGTTCCCCCGTGCTGTTTGGCTCGGAGCTCACTCAACAATTCCTCGGACGAGTCGACCGCGACGACATGAAACCCTAGATTGCAAAGCGGTATTGATTGAACCCCGTGTCCGCAGCCCAAATCGACGGCGACACCGGAATCCTCGGACATCAACCCAATCGACTCAAAGTAACTTGTCGCGCCTTTGCAAGCCGTGTCAAAGTCGCCCACCATCCACGGGTAAATCCGACCCAACAGCTTTTTGTAATGTTCGGATGCCGAATCAGTCATCAATTACTCGCCCCGAGAGAGTTGTGCAAGTCAAACCCGACTCCGTGAAACGACCACGCCAGTGCTCATAGCAGATCATCTGAACATCGCTTCACACAACACCCTTCCATCTTATTTTTTATTGACCAATCGGTCCCGAAAGCTATACTTTCGTCGTGATTTCAGTTTTCTTGGGAACAGAATGATGGTCCAAACGACGCGAGGTCGCCCCAGAGAGTTCGACCGCGACGAGGCGTTGTCGCGGGCGACGGAGTACTTTTGGGAACATGGCTACGACGGCTCGGGAATGAAGGACCTGCTCGACTCGATGGGTATCGCGAGGCAAAGCCTTTACGCCGCTTTCGGGGACAAACGGTCACTCTTCCTCGAAGCCTTGAAGTACTACTACTCGGAGCACATCGCTCCACTGGGCGCCCGTTTGAATCGAAACGGTTCCGTCGTCGCCAACTTCGAGGCCGTGTTTAGCAAGCTTGGGAAAGACGGTATTGGAGGACTCGAAAGAGGTTGTTTTTTGGCGAACACCGCCGCTGAACTGGCTAGCGAAGATGACGAAATCGGAAAGGTCATTCAGCGGTACCTCACCTCGCTGGAAAAGGGGATCGCCAAGGCGCTGCGCCGTGGACAAGAACAAGGCGAAACCAGAACCGACATGACTGCCGAATCGCTTGCCGGAAATATGGTGACGACGATGCAAGGGGCTGCCGTGATTGGCAAGCTGCCCCATGGCAGGAAATCCGCACGTCTGGCGCTCCGCGCCCTACTGGCCATGCTCGTGAAGTAATTTTTTTGACCATTTCAGGACCAATTGGTCCCGAAATCATCCGAAGGAGATAGCAAATGAAGACCGTCTTTGTTGCGGGAGCCACCGGGCTGGTCGGCTCGCAGGTAGCTCGCATCCTCGATACCAAGGGCCACCGAGTCATCGCCCTTGTCCGCGACTCATCGAAACGCATCGAAGGAGTCTCTGAAAACGTTCGCTACGTCCAAGGAGACCTCCGCAGCCCACACCTGTTTGCCGGCGAGCTCAAGGGAGTTGACGTCGTCGTTTCATCGGCCAACGGCATCATCCCAGAATCACGCGGGGTGAACGCCGAACGAGTGAACGACAGCTACGAAGCGTTCATCACGGCTTGCGAAGCGGCGGGTGTCGACCGATTTGTGCAAAGTTCCGTTCCCAGTCATCGGATCGAATCCACCGTGCCCGAGTTGGGCGGGAAGCGTGCCATCGAAGAATGGCTGCGCGCTTCAGCGATGCAATCGTTCGTCGTTCGCAATCCCGCGTTCATGGATACTTGGCTGGTCATGAACGGATTCCGAGAAGCCGAGAACCGCGACGCGGCGGCGACGACCAAACGTGAGTTTGGATTCATGAAACGATGGCTCTGGATGGTTGGCAACCTGGCTTCCAAGCATGGTTTCTTCATTGCCCCAGGCGGAGCAAGCCACGGCTCGGTGCTCATCGCTTCACGTGATGTTGCCGAAATGATGGCCGCATGTGTCGACCACGAAACCTATGATGACTTATTGATCGAGGCCGGCGGACCACAGTGGGTCAGTTGGCGTGAGATCGCAGACATCATCGCCGCCCGAGTTGGCCGCCCAAGGCTACGAATCATCCCGCTTCCTGCGTGGACGGCTCGAATGCTACAGCTTGCCGCGACGCCCTTCTCCCCACCGGTGGCCAACGTGTTTGGACTGATTCGCTTGGTCGCCAAATGGCAACCGCGTTGGGATTCGAAGCCAACGGTCGAACTCCTCAACCTTCCTCCGCAGTGGACGGTTTCGGATTACCTCGACGCGCAGACCTCGCCACCAACAACGACCTCTGATCGAACGAGCGCTCGAACGTCTTCCCAACTCGTTTCAATGTGAGGGCGACATGGGACTGTCAATCGTACCGTTGCTCGTGATCGCCGTGACACTGTTTCCGAGTGCACTCGCCTACCGGGCGCTTCGAAATCGAGTCATCACCGGGAATCAAGCTCTCATTCTGTACGCGTACAGCCTCGGAATGCTCGCCTGGGCGACCGCGATCGGCACGGCGGCCTCCTTTGGCTTCCTCGTCACCGATGAGTTCCTGTCCTTGGTACCAGGAATCTGGCTTCCCCTCGTGCCAATCGCAATCGTTTCCGTGCCGCTGCTGTTTCGTTTTGTGCGAGAACCACTCATTGCGGTTTCAAGAGCAACGCCGACGCATTGGTTTGCATCGTTCCAGGCACTACGAGTCACTGCGATCGGGACGGCAATCAAGTCTTACCTTGGGCTCTTCCCCGAGATGGTCGAGTATCTCGTTGGAGTGCCCGACTTGCTGTTTGGTGCCTCCGCGTTTTGGATGGCGGCCAAACTGAAGCAGGGGCAAGTCTCTCGATCGATGTGGGTCGCTTGGAACTTGATTGGATTTGCGATCATCATTCCGATCGGATGCATCGTCATCAACCTCAGCTTGCCCGGTCCACTCCAGCTCTTTGCGGAGCCTCCGACATTCCTGGTCGCCTTCGAGTTCCCCATGTCGCTTGCTCCGACCGCCGTCGTACCGTGGTTCGTGGCGGCCAACCTGTGGGGAGCCATGCAATGGCCAGAGGAAAGTAAACCTCGCGTCAGGGCAGACTCCGGCGAGACACCAAACTCCAGTAGTAAAGCCCGCAGAGAACCAAAGGCTTAGGGCGTTGATGTGAAGTCTTTGATCGGACGAGTGCAACTCAGAGGCTTCCGCCTGTCAGTCGCGTCCCAGATCATCGTCGAGACTCACAAGCGGTATCCCCCCGCCGCCAATCGAATTCGGCCCATTGTTATCAACGATGTGCAGTAGCGGCAGTAAGGCATTCAGATCGCTTTTGAAGTCACCGTTCTCGCCCTTGGATGCTTTGAACTTGTACCCCGCGGCATCGGCCTCATCGAGTGGCGAGGTCCCGGTGGCCACATCGAGTTCGATCATGAGTTGCCAACGCTCCCAGTTTTCGTTTGGCCCTGGCCCGCAGTCTTCCACCAGGTACACGCCGTAGTGCTGCATTGCCTGTGCGAGCTTTCTGCCAATCGGTGTCAGGTCCAACGTTGAGAGATCGACCTCCGGTTTCAGTGCGAGCAATGAACCCATCACCAACTCCGTCTTCGAACCGAGGTATCGTCCTTCGTCTCCCGCGTACTTGTCCGCCAGTCGTGCTGGCCAGCGAAACCCTTTTCGTTCGGGTCCATAGTACGCATACGCCCACGCCGGCCATGTGAGCTTGAGCGGATGCCGAATTGGTTCGTTCGATGAAAGTTCGCCCACGCGGAGAAGGCCACCGAGCCCCGACATTCCTGAGGCGCCGTGGCCCGATGCGTTGGTCAATCCGTCGCCATTGATTCGGTCGGACCTATCGAATGCCCAGGCCGGAAGTTGAACTGGTCCGCCGACTCGGCAACGACCAAACAGAGTCGCCGCGCGCAGCGTGCCATCCGCCCACAGAAAAGCCCAAGCCCCGTTCGCTTCAACATTGCCAGTCCGCGGAGTGCTGTTGTACAGAAACTCCGACGGAAAACGAATCGTTTGGTCGATCCGTTTCCTCGGTTCGCACCGGTTGCTCCAAGTGGATTCGTAGATCTCAGTCTCGGGAAACCCCGTTTGCTCACGGTATAACACGACCGCTTCGGTGACGGTCCGGTCGCAAGCTTGCTCACTCGAACGGAAGTGTTGGTGGAAGGCTTCGTCGATCTCCGCGTCAACATAGACCGCTTCCGAACCGATTGGCGTGTTCCAGATGCTTGCCCTGTTGAAGGGTCGCTCCCAGGTTCCGTATTGCTGGGCCTGCAACGGTAGCAAACACAGAAGCTGGATGCCAAGGATTAGGATTACTCTCGTCATCTTTCCATTGTGCCTCGGTCAGAAAAGCAATCGTATCATCGCGTCGAGTCCTTGCGCCCGGGAACGGCCGGGCACGAGACATCGATTCGCAGGTCAAATGGACTTCAATGCGTTACACCGTG
>JBCBLJ010000105.1:0-15110 GCA_038520195.1 Planctomycetota bacterium | reverse complement strand
CCCAACCTCACCCCAGCTCGCGTCAGTTCGGCGACGGTGCAGCGGTCGGCTCTTACCAATTGGCGGTCAAGCATCAACGCGTGGTACGTCCGCACGGCTGTTTCCTGTTTGGACCGAGGTCGCTTGATTGCCGTCGAAAGCGTTTCCGCGATTTGCGGCGTAACGGCTTTGGTTCCTGTGCCTTGGGCTGCTCCTGAAGAACGTGTGGGCACTTTCAAGAGAATCTTTGCCAGAAGGGCAAGACAATGGGCGATACTGGATTCGAACCAGTGACCTCTGCCGTGTGAAAGCAGCGCTCTAACCAACTGAGCCAATCGCCCGTGCCGCAATTTGCGGTGTTTTCATCCCTCCCAGCGTTGCAAGAAACGCGGGGAGCTCTCGAATCACGTCGCGTGTGTGACGCGTTCGGGTCACGGTACCCCAATCTGAAGAGCCAAGCAACGGGTTTTGGGTTCGCGACGGACTCCGCGATGGCCCGTCAGACACCAAGCTCATTGGCCAGGCGCCACGCTGATTGGCCAGACGCCACGCTCGTCGGCCCCGACACACTTCACCCGTGTCGGTTGGGTGGCACGGTGTGAGGACTGATCGAACGCGGCAGCCTTAGCCGTCTGCAGGAGCTTCGAACTCTTCATTTTGATCTTGCTGTACGCGTGCCTCGGCGCTCGCGACCGTGCCGACTCAATCGCGTCACTTGGGAGAAAAAAACAAAGCGTCAAAGTCGGCGTTCTTCTTCAGGTACACATCTCCCGCTTCGACGTCAAAACACCAGTTGAATCGCCTCAGGAAGTCACACCCGAGTACGTTGAATTGCCGCGACCGGATCGCACCATCAAAGAACGAAAAAGGTGCCGACTTCACGGACTCGTCACCCATTCGAAACTGCGGGACATGCACAAGCTTTGTGGTCAGCCTGTTTCCGGCAGAATCCATCAACGAGCTTTGACTCTCGACAGGCAACTCGTTCAGGAACGGAGTGTCGGAAACGAAACCGCTGCTCAAGAGTCCAAACCCGCTATAGCCTGAATGCAGCATGAACTCGGTCGGTGCTCCCTGCTGGCCAGAAGAAAGGTCACCCGAAACAAACATCATCCCGGACTCACGTCGCATGGGGAGTCTCTTCCAGCCGGCTTGCTCTTTCGCTATGTCTTGGGGCACTTTCGACCACAATTGGATCTGGGATCGCTCGAAGTCAATTTGAAAAACTCCTGATCCCAATTGCTCGGGCCCGAATTTGCCATCCGTACCGTCTCCGGATTTCGCGTCTTCGAAAACAGTCACCCGCTGCGCCGCGAGTGGACCGATCGCCAAGCGAGACTCCCCGAATCGCACCACCGACGCTCCACCCCAGGTTTCGCTGCCAACCCGTTTGTCGAGTAACAACTCGGGGCAAAGCTTGGTGGTGGCTCTTGTCAAAGAAACCGCGTCGACTGCGGTGTGGAACATCAGGTTGAGCGCGAGACGACCGTCGAGCACCGACGGAACCGAGAGATTGTTCGCCGGAGTCATTCGAAACGGGATCACGTGCAACGGCTCGCTCGCCTGGCCCCGTTTCCGTAGGGTGTGCGTCGTCAGAATGTTGCTCGCTGCACCCAACCAGTGAGAGACGTCCGGCTGCGGGTAAACGATTCCTATCGCCTGCATTCCGTCCGCCAGAATCACGGTCGCGGGAATCCCAGGAAGCCGATACTTTTTGAATTGCTCCGCCCAAATGGGGCTGCCCTCACTCTTGGAGTAGCCTTGCCCGACCTGAATTTCCAGCAACACAAACCTGTCGCCGACCCAGTCGATGAAGTCCCGGTGGCGCATGACATCCTCGCCCTGGGCGACACAAGGCGGACACCAGGGTCGCCCATGAATCTCCATCAGGATCGGCTTCCCCGTGCGTTCACTTTCCGCCTTCGCTTTGTTCAACGAGGTGTGCCACTTCAACGTGACTGCTACTGCATCGCGCTGTCCCATCGCGGCGGAAACGGAAACCCACTGCAGGACAAACAGCAATGTCATCCTGCCCACGTTGGTGCTCAATAACCCAAGCATGGAATCGTTCATCTCGAGTACCCTTCCTAATCCTTTTTGAACGTTAACATCTCGCCCCGATGACTCACACGGGTCAACTCTATCCAGCGAATTTTGCAATCGAAACACGCAGCTCACTCGTCGCGCAGCCTCGCTGCCAGGCCTCCCGTCTTCATTGACCGACCGCCGTCGTTCACTTCGTTTCACTGTGGCTCATCAAAATTATCCGCCGAGACGCGATCGATGAGCAACAGAAACGGGTCGATGCCGACTTTGCTTGGCTTGGTTTCCGTGACGAACGTCACCTCGACCTCCGACTGCGTTACGTGGATTCGTTCTTGATACAGCGTTCGCCCCTGTCGTTGTCCGGGCTCAGGTGCGGCGAATGCAGCGACATCGATCCAGTCGTCGATGGCGATTTCGGTTTCTTTTCCTTTGCCATCGGCGACGAATTTGTGGCACTCGGCCTGGAACGTCACTCGGAAACTCCCATCGGGCAGCGGTTCGCATTTCGATTCGACGGCTCGATTTGCGAAGAGGATGATTCGGTGGAACAAGTCGTCGATCAGCGGGGCAAACTTGTCAGGTGTGCGTTTGCGGAGTTCGGCGATGAGGTCGATCGACGTCGGATAGGGTGGCTCCGGTTGATAGCCAAACTTCTGTAGCAGTGATCGCAACGCGGCGTTAACGTTGTCCTCACCGATCATCTCCTGAAGCTGGTACATAACGACCGAACCCTTGCCATAGTGGATGTACGCCTGCGAGATATCAACGTCAGCGAGGGGACGTTCGTCGTAGGACTCTGTCACCCTTTGTGCAAGGTAGCTGTCCATCTGCGTTCGCACGAAGCGGCGCGTCATGTCGGCGCCGAGCGATTGCTTCATCACCATCAGTGCCGAGTACTGCGCGAGAGTTTCGGCAAGCACCGTGCCACCCTTCGCGTCCGCTGGAGCGACCTGGTGCCCCCACCACTGATGCGCAACTTCGTGCGCGACGAGGTACACCGCGCTATGCAGCGACCGAGTGGATCGCATGTCCGTGACGAATCCCATGCCCTCGGAGTACGGCATCGTTCCCGGGAATGAAATTGCGAATTGATTGATGCGAGGAAACTCGATGATACGTGCCTGCTTGTGTGGATACGGACCGAACTCGCGTGTGTAGTACTCAAGTGCCTGCTGGACGGCGTACACCATCTTTTCGGCATTCCAATAGTGTTCCGGATGGTGATAGACCTCGATGTCGATCCCCTTCCACCGACGCGTCGCAACCGCGTATCGTCCGGAAACCAAGGCGTAGAAATTAAGCGATTGGTGGTCGAGCTGGTATTCGAAATAGCGTCGATCGCCCTCGATCCAAGACTTCGTCAGCGAGCCTGGGGCGATCGCGATTTGATCGGCAGCGGTGCCAATGGTCGTATGCATGTCGATCCAATCGCTATTGACGCTCACGTAGTGGTTTTGTCTCGCGGTGGGATCTTCGCGGTCCGACAGCAGGCTCGATTTCCCCAACCCGTAGCGTTCGCGCTTTGACTTATCGCCCAACTGGCGAAGCGGCTGAAAGCCGATCTGTGGTACGACGTGTTGTTCCACGTACGTTCCACTCTCGACGACGGACATATTGCTGACCTCGTTTTCGAACCCCTTCGGCTCGAATTGCACCGTGAACGCCATCATGACTTCATCACCCGGCTTCATTGCCTTCTTGAGCGTGAAGACTCGGTACAGCGGGTGTCCCGACTGTTCTTCGGTGGCGCCATCGATCGTGACCTCGGACTCGTAGCCCTCGGTCAGCGTGACGTGAAGCTGTGATATCGGCACATCACGTTTGTTGCGAAGCGTTTGCGTTCCCCGAATGAGAAGGGCTCGTCGATCGGGGTACAGTTCCGCGTGAAGCTCGATCGCGGTCACTCGGGGTTGAGGAAGCGAACGGTATTTACCGAACTCTTTCTCGTAGTTGGCGACGACCTCATCATGTTCCGCTTCGGTAACGAACCGATTGATGACGTTCGTGTTCGCGTAGATCCACGAGCCACACGCGACCAAGAGTAGCATCCCCGCGACACACAGATGACGGGCGGGCCCGACAAATCGCCGCCGTGCGGCCGCGAGTCGCGAGCGAAACAACGTCTCTCGACCGCGTTGCCAGAGAAGGATGCTCGCCAGGATGAGTAGCGCGGAGAAGAGAACCCAATACACTCCAAACCAGACCAACGACTGGCTGTACGGGCTAAAGCCATAGAGATCGGAGTAGGTGTAGCCGGGCAGATCGCCGAACCGCAGCAGGAACGACTCGATGCCCAGGAAGTCCCACGCAAACGTATCGAGTATTGCCAGGCCGAAAAACAGAATGTAGCCGGCGTATTTGTTCGGGACGAGCACGTGCGAGATGATCGCGAGCGCGATCATGCTGAGTGTTGCAACGAAGTCAATGACGACCAGCTCCTGGAAGTACAGGACTGGCTGGACGTTCCACACCCCGCGATACAACTGAACCGCAATCCCACCCCCGATCGCGACCAGCTTGATCAGCATCACGACCGCAAGCAGTGATCCGAGCTTCGCCAGGACCGTCGCGCCGACGGAGATTGGCATCGCGTCGCGAATGTCGGCAATCCTTGATTCGCGCTCACGCCACACCAACCACCCGCTGTAATAAACGACCACGATGATAAGGAAAAACTGAACTCGCTCGCGCAGGTTGTCGACCACCCACCATGTGACCGGCATGACCGAGTCCCGGACCAGCAACGACGGTAGGACATTGAACATCCCGAATGTCGTGATCATCAGAAACAACGGATTGCGGAGGATCGAAAAGAGGTCCATCCAAAACTGGATGATCCATTGATCCCAGAGTGAGCTGGTGCGGACTGCGACGCGGGCCGCTGGAGTCACGGAGCGAGCCTCGCTTCCGTCTGCTTTTGTTCGCTCGGCTTCGGCTTCGCGACTTGACGTTCGTTGAGCAACGTTGGCGAACGAAAACCGCCAATAGCTCAGCCCGATCAAGGCCGCACTCGCAACGAGCCAGATGAAACGGTTCCAAAGAACCAATCCGTCGGTAAGGACAAACCGGATGTTGCGGTCAGCCACCGTCCAGTAGCGAGTTGCGTTCGCGAACGCGGTGATGCCCATTGGGTCTATCAGGCTCAACAGGCGCTGATATTCCATCTCTTCGGTCAGCGTCCGCGCAATGAGATTTCCCATGATGAATACCAACACGGCCACGAAGGCAGCCGATGTCTTCTTCCACCACAGCGACAACGAAAGGATAATCGCGGCCACCAGGACGGTGTTCGGCAACGCAAAAAGCAAGAATCCGGACGCATGTGCCGACCAAACCGTCGGCCCAAACCTTTCCGACGTTCCGAACGGAGCCATCGAGGCGAGGAGCACTCCCAGCGAAATACCTATCAACGGAAGCAAGGAAAGGATCGTGGTACCGA
The DNA here is from genome assembly GCA_038520195.1 of Planctomycetota bacterium. Taxonomy (GTDB): domain Bacteria; phylum Planctomycetota; class Planctomycetia; order Pirellulales; family Pirellulaceae; genus Stieleria. The sequence goes on along the minus strand of JBCBLJ010000105.1, from coordinate 9,646 downwards.
CGAATCGCCCCAGCAGATAATCGAACTCACGTATCGGCCTTGTGAAGATCATCTCGCCCGTTCGAGACGTGAAATCGCGGATGGTGGAAGATGACACGAACGTCGTCACCAGCAACGAACAGAACAGCGAAAAGTCGGCGTACATCGACTGGATGGCGAACGGAGCGTTGTGATTTACCGTGTCCAGTCGCGTTCCGATGATGATTCGGTCGGAGCTGGAAACCAAGTAGGCGCACAGTGTGACCGCCACAACGAAGATGTAGAACGCGGGCCGGCGAAGCCAGTGTTTGAGCTCGAATCTCACGAATTGAAAGAACATGCGGTGCTCCGAGGCGACGAAATGAAAATCGAGATGGAGGCGTTGAGGATGAGAGGCCGGTCAACACCGTGACAGAAATTCCGCGTTCGGTTTCGAGTGAAGGAACGCCGGATATCGGTCACTCGCTGGTGCTTGCGAAGAAGACGTCTTCGAGGCCGGCGGCGATCGGTTCAAAGTCCGGGGCGGGAAGCGCGTCACTGAGCACGTGAATCACGGGTCGTCCCCCGACATGCTTCATCGAGATCACGTTGAAACGATCTCGACACTCACCCAGCTCCGCTCGGTCCACGCATTTTCGCCAGACTTTGCCAGCGAGTCTCGACTCCGCCTTGTCTGGCGATCCCGCGAATAGCAAACGACCACGATTGATGATCGCCATGTTCGTGCACAACTCGCGAACATCCTGGACGATGTGCGTGGAAAGAATCACGATGATGTTTTCACCGATCTCGGCAAGCAGGTTGTAGAACCGATTGCGTTCACCCGGGTCGAGACCGGCTGTCGGCTCGTCCACGATCAACAACTTCGGATCACCGAGGAGCGCTTGCGCGATCCCGAACCGCTGTTTCATTCCCCCGGAATAGCTATCGATGGCTTTGCGCCGGTGGTCGTAAAGGTTGACGCGGTGGAGCATGAACTCCACCACCTCACGGCGTTGTTTGGCGTTGTTAAATCCTCGCAGCGCCGCTAGGTAATCGAGCATCACGACCGCAGACGTTTTCGGATACGTCCCGAATTCCTGGGGCAGGTAGCCGAGCACCTCGCGGACCGCGTGCTTGTCCACGAGCACGTTCACGTCGCGAGTCCTTCCGTCGTGCTGCTGCAAGTCTCGCAGTTGAACGGAACCCGCATCGGGATCTTGAAGTGTTGCGACCGTTCGCATGAGCGTTGACTTGCCCGCCCCATTTGGTCCTAGCAAACCAAACATGCCCGTGGGGATCGCGAGGGTGACACCGTCGAGCGCTTTGACACCGTTGGCATACGTTTTGGTAAGCCCGTCAATGAAAAGCGACAGCTGGTTTTGGCTCCGGCGCGGCGACGCCGTCGGCTGCGCGGGTGGGGTCTCGTTTTGATTCATGGGTTCCCTTTCTGAACGGGGGTGTGTGATAGGTCAGAAGGGAACGAATCGAATCGTTACAGGTTGTTTTGAAGTTTGTGTAGAATCGAGAGATGACTAGCAAAATCCATTTCGAAGGCAATCGTCAGTTTGCCACGACACGGTGGAGTACGGTAAAAGCGCTCAACAACGACAATCGCGTAGCGGCGAAATCGGCGCTCGAAGAACTTTGTCAGACTTACTGGTACCCGCTTTACACCTACGTCCGTCGGCAGGGAAACGATGCGGACGCCGCAGCGGATTTGACCCAGGCCTTTTTCACCGACTTGCTGCAACGGGAGGACTTGAGGAAGGTGGATCCGAGTCTCGGGAAGTTTCGTTCGTTCCTCCTGACCGCGATGAAACATTTTCTGCTCAACGAGTGGGACAAGGCGCGGGCACAAAAGCGCGGCGGCGGAAGGTCACTGCTTTCACTGGACTTTGGGGAAGCGGACAACCGATTTCGCCGTGAGCCTTCGCACGGGGACACGCCGGAGGTCGCTTACCAAAGACAATGGGTCAAATCGCTGCTGGACCGAGTCACCGACGAACTCCGATCCGAGTTCGCCGAGCGGGGGAAAGCCCACCAATTCGATCGATTGCAGAAGTTTCTCGGCGGCAAAAACAGGGAAGAGACTCTGGCTGAAGCGGCCAGCCAGCTTTCAATGTCGGAGGTGGCGGTGAAAGTCGCGGTCCACCGAATGCGACAACGGTTCGGCGACCTCCTGAGAGCTGACATCGCGAATACGGTCTCGACGCCGGAGGAAGTCGACTCCGAAATCCGTGAGCTGTTCAGCGTTCTTGGGGACTAACTGGACGGCAGACATTCGCGATTCAACTCGTACCGAGTTCCAGGCGGCGGCTCGCCTTTCACAGCTGAAAAACACCTACGACTGGGTATCAGGAGCGAGCCAACGGCGAACGACAATTTTCTTCGGTTTCGGTGCAACCTTTCTGGCGGATTGCTTCTTCTGAGTTTGCGGACGGACCACATGATCAGAAGCCGGTGAACCACCATGAATGCGAGAAGCTCAGCTCAAACAGAACGATCACCGCGACAATGCGGCGAATGTGGCATGGAAATTTCGGGCAGTTCTCCCGACGCACCGTGTTCGGCATGCCTGCTCAAGCTCGGATTGGACGACCCACGCGAGAGCTATCGTCGGCCCACTTCGGGAACGACAGCGACGAGTGCCGATCATGGCGATGAATCAGCCATCCCACCGGACCTCGCGGCACGGTTTCCGCAACTAGAAATTCTGCATCTGGTCGCGCGCGGGGGAATGGGTGACGTTTATTGCGCTCGCCAAAGGAGCCTCGATCGACTGGTCGCACTGAAGGTCATTCGGCCCGAAGCTCAGGCCTCGCCTGGCTTTGCGGATCGGTTCAGTCGCGAGGCACGGGCGTTGGCCACGCTCAACCATCCGAACATCGTGACGGTGCACGACTTTGGTCAGGCCGATGGAGGCCACTACTTCATCATGGAGTACATCGACGGCATCAACCTTCGACAGATGCTGCGTGCCGGAAAACTTCATCCTCGTCAGGCATTGCAGATCGTTCCCTCGATTTGTGACGCGCTTCAGTATGCTCACAACAAAGGCATTGTGCATCGCGACATCAAGCCCGAAAACATCATGGTCGATACGGCCGGTCGCGTGAAAGTCGCCGACTTCGGGCTCGCGAAACTGTTGGACACGACAAAGGCAATGCCGACGCTGACCAGGGCGAACCAGGTCATGGGGACGATGCACTACATGTCGCCCGAACAAGTCGAACGTCCCTTGGATGTCGACCACCGGGCTGACATCTATTCGCTGGGCGTCGTGATCTACGAACTGTTGACGGGTGAGCTACCACTGGGCCGATTTGCCCCTCCGTCAGAAAGGGCTTCGCTGGACGAACGTTTGGACGAGTTGGTCTTGCAATCGCTGCAAAAAGAACCCGCCCGGCGCTATCAACGCATCAGTGATCTCAAATCTGACATGGACTCGATCGGCGATTCGATGGCGAGTCCGAACGTGCCCCACGGACCGACCGACGACGACGTCGAGCTCAATGCCTACCGACCGACCGCCTCGGTGGAACCGAAGATCGAGTCACTGCCGGGTCCCATTCCAAGCGGAGCGTTCTTTGCGGCGATCCTTGATGTTCAGAGCTATCGCAACCTCTTGTACTTGGTGCTGTCGATCCCGCTGGGTCTGCTCTATTGCGTCTTCCTTGTTTTTGGCTTTTCATTGGGAGTCACCACGGCCATCGTCTGGGTCGGGCTGTTCGTTCTTTTGGGAACGTTTCTTGCGGTCAACGGAATCACACGGTTGGAACGCCGGCTCGCGAGGGGACTCCTCAGGACGGCGATACCGCCGCGGGCACTGGCGACGGACGTTGGTTTGAACACCAATCGGACCGTGCTTGAAAAAGCTCGCGATTTGATGGTGAGCCGAGAAAGCTGGGCGGGGGTTGGATACCTGCTGGTGAAGTTCCCGCTCGCACTTGTCACGTTGGTTGTGATCTCCGTGCTGCTAACAAGTTCCGCGGCGATGATCGTGTTGCCATTCCTTGACAGATCCGCATCGGCGAATCTGGCGGTTGGCACCTGGAAGTTTGACACGCCATCGGAGCGAGTTTTGACTTCCTTGGCGGGTTTCGTGCTTTTGTCCGTATCGCTTCAGCTCCTCAATGCCCTGGCCTGGGTCCATGCCTCTTGGGCAAGACTCTGCCTCAAACGATCCCCACGTTGACCGCGCATTTCCATTCCAACCTTAATGAAGGTCCCTTTTCTGGGAAACTGTTTGCACCGTTCGCGCGGTTGAGCGAGTTTGCGAGTCGCATCGGGCGAGGTCGATCCGTCGATGGCGCGTGTGAGTTAGCCAAGCAACGCCGGTGCAGAACCCGTTCGAGGCGATGTGACGGTGCATTGGACCGAACCGCACAGCGTTCGCGTCGAAGCATTCACGTACTTTTGCTCACGTTGTCTTTCATCGCCGAAAAGCCAGCGTTGGTTAACGAATAGGCTCCCTTGAACTTCTCCTTCACCAGTAGCTTCTTGCCCGCCATCCTGTTGAGATCGGCGGAGTATCGCTCAAGAGTCGGCCCCGAGAAACAGAGCATTTTCCCCGGTGTCATCAGGTATTCGTGGAAAGTCTCGAGAACACGTCGCTCGGATTTAGATAACAAAGGGTATCTCGTTCATTGGAGTGTTTTGATCAATGGTGCCCGATCTCGGCACATCGCAACGCACTAATCAGTGTAGACCCCGCGTCTCGATTAGCAGCTGTGTTCCGCGTGACTTCCTTATGGTCACGGACTCAAGACTCGGATCGGCATGCCTTTCAACGCCCCAAACGAGGCATTCCAAACAAACGCTATCAACAGTGTTCTGGTCGATCCGCCGATTTGTTCGGCTTGCTCGGAAAGAATCGGGGGAGAGACGCCCCTCGCCACGACATATTCCAAGCGTCGGAACTCCATATTAGCCCCGCTAGAGCATGAACGACACCCAAGCGTCGGCTCGGTGCTCGTTCGAGGGCAGCCACCTCGTTCAGATCGTTTCGGTTGCAGCCCACGAACCTGACGTTGGCAGCGAGCCCGAATGCGGGTAGGCTCTTGCTAAGACGAATGGCGCAACAGAGTTTGCGTCGTCCCCGGCTAGGTTGAATGAGACGCTACGAAGATGATTCCCGCGTGGCCTAGTCGCCGAGAAGAATCACTGAGCTTGGCACTCAGTTTCTCGTCCTGGTGAGCGAAGTTCTCGCCAACTGCTGTTGATTCGTCGGTCACCTGACTGACTTTGACGTGGCTCGCGTCGTTGGGAAACGCAACACGTCCGGAGCTTTCTTATTAGCCCGGATTGGACGTGAGCGATTTGCGCACCTGCTTCCGACGTTTTGCGGACGCGAATCTGACGGGATGCGCGCACGTGAGTGAGGTCTGCGGAAAGGACCGGATGAGATCCGACGTCAATCAATAGCCACCGGACGAGGACAGAAGCATCGCCAAAAACAGGAACACGTTTGCGCAACAGCAGCGAGCGGTTGAAAAGAAAAGGAAAGCAGAAGAAAAGAGGAAGCGACGCAGCGAAAGGAAAACCGGAGCCGAATCGCGCGGAGAAAATCCAGGATCACTCACCGACGACACCAAAAAATCGGAAGCAACGGAATCTGACGACGAAACAACGGCTTCTTAGCGGGGCCAAGGCAAACCTCGTTAATGAATCACCTGACGAACGATATCTAACAAGACACCCGCGGGGTCGTGCAACGTTTGCACGCCCCTTGGGCATCTAACTATTTAAGTGGAATTAGACATGGAACAAGGCAAAATTAAACGTCTCACCGACAAAGGGTTTGGCTTCATCGCGCGACCCGACTCTCCGAAGGACCTCTTCTTTCACAGCTCTTCTGTGACTGGCGGCAGTTTTGACGATCTGCGTGAAGGCCAAGAAGTGACGTTCACCGTCGGACAGGGTCCAAAAGGACCGTGCGCGGAGAACGTACAACCAAGCTGAGTGCGGCCGCCGCTCAGTCAATACTCGCCCCACCGGAGAGTCGCCAGACTCGCGCATGCCAGCTGCGGATCATTTGGCACGCACGCACGAACGAGAGGTCTGAACCTCCAATTGTTTTCAAGGACACGCTCGTGGCATGGGAGCACATTGGAACGTACTCAGGTAGAGGGTTGGTGATCGCGGTGGGCGCATCGGCTGGTGGCCTGCCGGAGATCATCAAAATCGTGGACTCAATGCCTCCGTGGTTCGAGGCAACGATGGTGATTGCGAGTCATCGAACTCCGGACAACGTTAACTTGCTACTTGAGATTCTCGCGAGACGAGCATCGATTCAAGTGCGGGAACCCGAAGACGAAGAGTGTTTGGCGCGCACGGTGGTCTACATTGGAGGCTCGCGTGATACGGTCCGAGTGGTCGGTGACGCGTTCTCCGTCAAAGAGGACACTTCGTCGGTTTCCCGAATCCGACGGATCGATGATCTATTCTTTTCCGTGGCCCAGTCGGCGGGATCGAACGCCGTCGGTGTGATCCTTTCGGGCATGCTCTCCGATGGCGTCGCCGGACTCCGAGCCATCCATGAGGCGGGCGGCGAGTGTCTCGTGCAACATCCTGGGCAGGCTGCGTTCGGATCGATGCCCGAGAACGCACTCGCGAGCGTGCCCGCCGACTTCGTTGGTTCGACAGACGAGATTGCGGCAAGAATCATCGAGATTGCTCACCAACGACGCGAGCGTTGACGGGCGGGGAACTCATACTTCAGACCCCCCTTCTCAGCTTAGCCGGCGGCTCTCACCAAAAATGTCGTCCGCCTCTTGAAATGCCTACATCTTGTAGGTATCATGCCTACGCTCTGTAGTTACCAAGTTGCCGGGGATGTCGATGACACATTCGGGTTTGCCTCCGCTGAGTGAAGCTCAGCGTGAGATCATGGAGATCATCTGGGACCGACGCGAAGCGACCGTCAGCGAGGTGCGCGAGTCGCTTCTGGAGACCCGCGATGTCGCGCGGAACACGGTTCAAACGATGATGGTGCGGCTTGAGGAGAAAGGCTGGCTTCAACATCGCGCGATCGGTCGAACTTTCGTCTACTCGGCCAACGTGCCTCAAAAGTCTTCCCTCGGAGCGAAGGTTGCGCAGATGGTGGATCGGATGTTTTCCGGTTCGGCGGATGAGCTGATGACGGCGCTCATGGAGTATCGGGGTCTGTCGGAAGAGGAGACCGAACGGATTCGTAAAATGATTGACGAAGCGGACTCGGGCAGCGATTCCAAAGCGAAGAAACCAACGTCACCTCGCAAGCGGCGGAACTAGCCATGGTTGATACCCTGCTGACCGATTCCGACGGTCTATTGTGGGCACTCAACGTGCTGATCCACGTGACCATCCTGGCCCTGATTGGGTTGGGTTGTGAGCGTCTGGTTCGCAAGTCGTCGATCGCTCGCTGGTGGCTGCTTGGGGCGGCACTGCTGTTGATCTTGCTTAGTCCCATCACCGTTCTGGTTTCTCGTTCGCTGAGAATGTGAGTGCTGTCGGTGTCTTCGAAATCGACAACAGTGGCTTCGTTTTCCGCGAGTGATCAAACGTCTTGGGACACAAGTCCCGATGCGTCTTTTGAAGGAGTGTCGGGTGAATCGCCAACCGCGGTCTCGATCCCGACCGAGACGAACTTGTTGGTTCCCAGCCTGACAGATCAAGTCACGCCGGCGTCCGCCGCCGCGACCGCTCCTCCGTCCAAGTCGCTCGACGTGCGGGGAGCCGGTTTTGTGAGTGGCTGGCCACGCTACTCTTTTCACGCGTTATTACTCGTCTGGTGTGTGGGCACCGCTGGATGCCTGTTGAGGTTTGTGGTGGGCTGGCGAACGCTCTGGCGAATCCGAAAAGAAGCGACGACCGTTCAGATCGACGTCGTGTCGAGAACTTTTGACGAGGCTTGCAAGGAAATCCAGCCGTCGGTCCGACCGGCGCTGTTGGTGAGTTCACGAGTCTCAAGCCCGGTGGCGGCGGGCATCCGCACACCGGTCGTTCTCCTACCGGAGTCACTAATCGGCGATCTTTCGGCCGGCGAACTGAAGGACGTCTTGCTGCACGAAGTCGCCCATGTGGCTCGGCGGGATCAGGTAGCCGTGGTGCTGCAGAGTGTCGTGACGAGCCTGTTTTGGTTTCATCCGCTGGTTCATCGGATCAATCGTCTGTTCGCCCAGGCCCGTGAAGAAATCTGCGACAACTTTGTGCTTCGATCGACGACCGCCGCCGACTACAGCCGCACGCTGCTCGCTCTCGCTCAGCATCTCAGCGGGCCCGCGATTCCGGTTTCGGTGGGAATGTTGGATGACTGGTGCTTGGAAAGTCGCGTGGCGGGATTGTTGGTGAGGAATCGCAATACAGAAACAAGCCTGAGTCGTCGTGGCATCGCGACGATCGCGTTGCTGCTAACGGGACTGATGACAGCTGGTCTTTGCCTGACTATCTCCGCCGATGCTGACGCCGCAACGGTCCCCATTGCACAACCGCCGAAGACCGAATCACTGCGGGGCGAATCGACCCGGCCCAAAGGCAAAGTGTCGGAGCCGGTCGTCGGTCGCGAATCAGAGTCACCGGGCGGCGAGAAGCCACTGCCCGAGTCAACGGAATTTCGTTTCGCCGGAGTCGTGCTCGGCCCGGACAAACAACCGCTTTCCGGCGCAAGTATTTACATCGCTCAGGTCAACGCGAAACCGCTGGCGGTGACAGATTCGACGGGACGTTTTGAGTTCGTTCGCACCAAGGGCCAGTTGCCAAAGAATGCCGCATGGGGACTGATCAAAATCGTGGCGGCGAAGGAGGGATTCGGTGTCGCGTCGTCGCCGATCCTGCGGTTTGAGGCCACTGGCGCGGGACGCAAGGACTTGCGGGCACGAAACCCGAGCAAGAAATTCAAGGACAACACGCCGCCCGCTGTGCTCACGCTTGTCGAAGACGACGTTCCGATTCGTGGGCGCATCGTCGACTTGGAAGGCGAACCGATGTCCAACGTGAAGGTGCAACTACGGTTCGTTAACAACACGTATGCGCGCTTTGCCTTCGATGCGGTGACCACTGATTCAGACGGACGGTTTACCCTCGACGGAATCGGCCGCAATCGCGTGGTACGGCTCGTCGCGAAGAGTGATCAAACGGAGTTCTCGGTCTTCTTTGCTCGGACGGCAAACACGCCGACGGAAACTCAGACAACGAGAACGAGCGACCCGTTTGCCCTGAATCCGATTCAAACAGAAACCAACAAGGTCATCTACGGAGCAGCGTTCACGCATGCGGTAGGCCCGTCGGTACCGCTGGAAGGTCGTGTGACGGATTCAGAGACCCGTAAACCGCTGGCGGGCGTCGTACTCTCCGGCGCTCAGATCGGAAATTATCAGGTCACGCCAGCGCAGGAGGAACTCAGCGCGGTGACCGACGAAGACGGACGCTATCGTCTCATCGGACTGCCGTTTGGCGAAAACAGTCTCTTCGCCAGAGTCGGCGAAGGCGGCTACTTGAAACGTCGACTCCGCTACGAAATCGACGGCGAGAAGCGAGTCATCAACGGTGACTTCACCATGGTGAAGGGCGTCGTTATCTCTGGCCAGGTGACGGACGCCGCGACGAACGAACCGATTCCCGGTCGCGTGGAGTACTACGCGGCTCGGACCAACGACGACTTCCCGCGCGGAGCGGTGAGTTCCAACTTCCACACCGGACCGGATGG
>JBCBLJ010000703.1:0-4427 GCA_038520195.1 Planctomycetota bacterium | reverse complement strand
TAAGATCCCCGGGCATCGGCAGCCATGCGCCTTCCAAAGATCGATCACTTGGTTCGGTCGGACCGAGTAGTTGAATACTATCGACCGATGGGGACAGATGCGCGATGAGGTCGGGATAGTACGTCCCGACACCATTCCGTCCAGCGATCGCGTCCGAAACGATCGCTACGCGTAACTGTCCCCATCGGTCGATAGTATTCAACTACTCGGTCCGACCGAACCAAGTGATCGATCTTTGGAAGGCGCATGGCTGCCGATGCCCGGGGATCTTAGCCAGCGTGTGGTTTGGCCGCGCCGAAAGGAACTCTACCGACGCCTCGACGAACAAGACCCGAATCTGATCGTGATCCCGGCGATCGGTGCTTTTTCGTTTTTCGCGATGCGTTATGCGCAGCGTCGGTCCGTCCCCTTCGTGTTGGTCAACCACACCAACTTTGATCAGCTGCTCTCGCTTTACTGGCCTGATGTCATCGCTCGACCGCTGGGCTATGCGCTCGCGAGGGTCTATGCGATGGGAATGCGCCGCGCCGCCGCGGTCGCCGCAATGAATTCCGAGTCACTCGACCAAGCTCGTGAGTTCGGCGCGAGAATGGTACGTGTGATGGGCACGCCGATCTCTCCGGAGTTCATTCAGAAGCCTGTTGAAAACGAGGTGCGCGACATCCAGCGTGTCACGTTCGTGGGTCGATTGGCGGCCGAAAAAGGTCTCGAACACCTTCTTGATGCCGCCGAAGCTCTGCCTGATGTCGAGTTTCGGATTGCGGGTGACGGGCCACGCCGATCACGCGTCGAAAAGACGGCCGCACGGCTGAGCAACGTTCGCTACCTTGGCTGGCTCAAGCGTGAGGAGGTTTTGCAAGCGATGGATGACACCGATGTGCTTGTCTTGCCGTCGTCCGTCGAAACGTTTGGCACCGTCGCCCTCGAAGCGTTAGCTCGCCGGCGCTACGTGCTGGTCCGCCGACAGTGCGGCATCTCAAAGTGGCCCGCATTCGCGAAGGGTCTGTTCTACATCGAGGCGGATGAGCCGGTTGCCGACGCGATCATCCGAATGAGACAACTCGCGGCCGAGGAACGCGACTCGGTGGCCAGCATCAGTTGGTCCGCCGTCAGTTCGTTCAACGAATACACCAATCGCGTTTGGCTCCGCTTCATGACCGACGCCGCCGGCCTAAGTGAGGCTGACCCCATTGAAAGCGAAGTCGGCTGTGGCGAACGAGCTGTCTCTTGAGAAAGAAGGCGCTCGTTTCAATCCACGATGTGATGCCGTCGACGATCGAACCGGTGCGCGAATTGATTGAGCTGTGCCGCGTTCAGCAGATCGAGAAGATCACCTTGTTGGTCGTCCCCGGACTTAGCTGGACCGAGCCGCAACTCAGACAAATCCGGCGTTGGGTTTCCGAGGGGCTCAGGCTGGCCGGTCACGGCTGGAAACATCACTGTGATTCGATTCGAGGTGCCTACCACCGTTTTCACAGCCTGATGCTTTCTCGTGACGTCGCCGAACACCTGAGCCTCTCGCGCGAAGGGGCAATCGAATTGCTACGTGACTGCGGCGATTGGTTTCCGAGAAACGATTTCGAAACGCCGCAGCTGTACGTCCCACCTGCTTGGGCGATGGGGGCGTTGGGAGCGAGAGATCTTCGCGACAGCCCATTTCGAATCTTCGAAACGCTTTCGGGAATTCGATCGCCCGCACGAGGTCTTCATCTCCGCTGTCCGCTCGTCGGATTCGAAGCCGACACGTGGTTTCGTAAGCTGTTTGTCCGCAACTTCAACCGTCTGTCGATCCGGCGCGCCGATGACCGTGATCGTCCATTGAGAATCGGAATCCATCCACAAGATCACCGGTTGCGGCTGCGTGACGATCTCCTGGACGTTCTTGCGATGGATTGGGAAACACTTTGGTACGAAGAACTCGTCGACCAACCGGGTGTAGGATAGGGCTTCGCTGTCACGCCCCAGAATCATGGATCCGCGAATCCATCACGACGATGGCGGCAAAGTTCCCTACTCATGAGTCCTTCCATGTTTCGCTGTTTGATCGCGTCCGCAGGTTTTCTGTTGCTTTTGGCACCCGCCGTCTTTGCGGCCGAACGCCCAAACGTGATCATCATTTACTCCGATGATCAAGGCTTCGGAGATGCTAGTTGCTTGAACCCCGATGCCAAGTTTCAAACCCCGAATCTGGATCGTTTGGCGGCCGAAGGCCTGACCTTCACCAACGGGCACTCCGCCGACTCGGTTTGCACGCCCAGTCGCTATGCGTTGTTGACCGGTCGCTATGCTTGGCGAACCCGGTTGAAGAAAGGCGTGATGGGTGCCGAGGGACAATGCCTCATCAGCGACGGCACCGCAACCATCGCGTCGATACTTCGGCAGGCGGGTTACGCGACATCCATGGTCGGAAAATGGCATCTGGGCATGGACTTTCCCGGCGAGAGTTACAAGCAGCGGGATTGGACTCAGCCAGTTCGGGACATGCCACTGGACAAAGGGTTCGACTATTTTTTTGGCGTCCCCGCATCACTGAACTATGGCGTCTTGGCTTGGTTCGAAGGTCGGTACGCGAAGGTTCCGCCGACACGGTTCACCAACAAAAAGCCCAATGATCGACATGTTGATTATCGGATCATGCCGCCCTACGAGTCGACGCCCGAAGAGACGAAGGAACTGGTCGGACGCGCCGGGATGGAGGTCGCACCGGATTTTATCGACAACGAATGCCTGACACGGTTCACCGACAAGGCGATCGAATGGATCAAGCGGCATCAGGGCGGTGGCCGCAAAGACGATCCATTCTTTCTGTATCTACCGCTGACATCACCGCACTACCCGGTCTGCCCCCTGCCGCAATTTCATGGCAAAGGCCAGTGTGGCGGATACGGCGAGTTTGTCATCGAAACCGACCATCACGTCGGACGCGTCTTGGATTATCTCGAATCTGCCGGCTTGGACGACGACACATTGATTATCTACACCAGTGACAACGGGCCGGAAAAATCATGGCAGCAGCGGGTCAAGGAATTCGGTCACCGCAGTAATTTTCAATACCGTCAGGGCAAGCGATCGATTTACGAGGGGGGCCATCGCGTGCCGTTCTTCGTTCGCTGGCCAGCGGGTATCGCGAATCCCGGTAGCCGTTGGTCTCGTCCGGTCGGACAGGTCGACCTGCTCGCCACGATCGCGCAGCTTGCCGGCGCGCAGCTCGAAGCCGATCAAGCGGTCGATAGCCAAAGCTTCGCAACGGTCCTGATGAATCCGGTGTCGAACTACCAGCGGACACCGCTAATCAACCACGGCGCGAAAGGCCGTTTTTCAGTGACGCATGACCATTGGAAGCTGATCATGCCGCACGGCAAACTCGAGCGCGAACTTTACGACTTGGAGGCCGACCCGGGCGAGATGCGCAATGTGATCAAACAACACCCGGATGTCGCAGCCCGTCTGGAGGCTCAGATCACCGAAATCGTACTCAATGGCCGTAGCCGAACCGGGCCGAAACAGTCCAACGACACCGAACACTGGAAAGACCTGACGTGGATCAAGCCATGGCCGACGGACGAGTGAGCGTGGTGACCGGCAGCGTTCGCTTCTAAAGCTCGAGTTCCAGGAGTCGTTTTGATTCTTCGAGCAAGAACTCAGGCTCCATGAACGGTTCGTAGCTGATGTCTTGCCAACGGACCTGTCCTTTGGCGTCGATCAAAAACGTTCCGTGCAGCGGCTGATCCTCGAAGTCGTCCCAGCAGCGAAACTTCTTAAAAGTCTCACCTTCCGCGTCAGAGAAGAGCGGGATATTCATCTCTTTGTCAAAGTTTTCGATCGCCTGGCCGAGTTGATCCACCGACTCGGTGCTGACCGCAAAGACATCGATTCCCGCCTTTTCATAGGCCTCCAGCATCGGCGCGAATTCATGGAGTTGTTCGACGCAGTGCAGACATCCGAATCCGAGGTAGAAGATTACCAACCGGGGTTTGCCTTCGAACTCATCGCTCGATGTCTTGATGCCTTCGGCATCGTGAACGACGAACGAGTCCGCCGGATACGACTTCCATCGAAACGGTCCAAGAGAATCCAGCGGCGGTCGGTCGCCGAGGTCGTCCGCGGGATCCGCCGGCGTTCGCCAGTCTCCCTCGATCTGAAGCTCTTTTGCGACGACTTCGAGCCGTGCCAGGACCGGCGTGTCGATGTCCGCCTGGCCCGCCAGCGTTCGAAGGTCCTCGAATTCCTTCTTAGCGCGATCCTTGTTGCCCTTTTTCCAAAGCAAGTGCACCAAGATGGCTTTCGGTAAGACTTCGCCTTTCGCTTTGGCGGCCTCGGTCGCCAGTTTGATCGCTCCGTCAAGGTCACCCGCATCGGCAAGCCACTGGGCTTTCAAGACACGATCGAGCTTCGCGCGGTCGACCAGTTTTTCAAAAGCCTTTTTG
>JBCBLJ010000386.1:0-7584 GCA_038520195.1 Planctomycetota bacterium | reverse complement strand
GAATCGCAAATTGATCATCAACCACGACGACTTCCGCGTTTCCGAGAGGGACGCGGAAGTCGTCGTGGTTGATGATCAATTTGCGATTCGGGTGAAACAAATCTATTCCTCCTGACAACAGCCGACCCCTGCACCCCTGAACGGATTCATGGACTGCACCTCCCCATCAGGCTCGTCCCCCCGAGCAATCCGACTGCGATCCGCCTTGGCGTGGCTCACCATCGTGATTTCTACGTCGATGGTGACCCAAGCCGCACACGGTCAATACAGTTCGGCTGGAATCGACCTCCGCGAGCACCGCAGCGCACAACATAGCTACGCGATCGATGAGCCGCCTACGTCGCAGGCGACTCATCAACAGCTGCGGCAATTCTCACCGTCCAGCCAGGATATCCAAGCGATCAAGAAGGGGCGTTTGACCGAACGCGAGTATGATGATCGCGGCGGACGCTATTATCGCGAAACACCGGTCGAAACGGGACACGGGACGGATGGTGTCGGCCAGCGGGGCACCTCGTTTATCGATCGCGAACGCTCGACCGAGAGTGGCTCGCGAGAGACGGCTCATGAGTTGATCACCCGGGTTGGCATCAACCTCGGCTTCGTCCTCGCGTTGGCGGTCGGAGGCGTGCTGATCTACAAGCAGATGCAACAGAAGAAGAGCCTGACGAAAGGGGATCACGGTCAGGAACTTCGTGTCTGCCAAACCCTGGCGCTAACGACCGGTGCTTCCATCTATGTCGTCGAGGGCTTTGGGAACAAGTATCTCGTCGCGATTGACGGCGGCGGGATCAAGTCGGTCGAGGTGCTGACGACGTCCTTCAAGCAGACTCTCGATGAATCCGAGTCTTACGACGATCTCGAAATGGAACAAGCGATCGCGTCCTTTTCCCGCGGCAAACGCGCTCGCGAAGAAAGTCCGCGTAGCCGACGAAGCCGTCTGCGTGAGCAACAGGAGCAACAACGAAGGGAACGTGAGGAGCCGACGTCGGAACTAGACGCGAAGCTGATCAATTTGTTGCTGCAGCGAACGAAGCAGGCCGCATAGGTCGACGCCGGAGTATCGCAAATGAACTTATCACTCATAGGCCAGGCCGCTGCCGCCGAAGTCGAAAAGGCGCCCGATCTATTCGGCGACCTTGCGCCTCCGCTGCAAATTGCGATCCTACTCGGGGCCCTCAGCTTTGCGACCGCGGCATTGGTCAGCGTGACCGCCTTTACGCGAATCATCATTGTTTTGTCATTCGTCCGGCGTGCACTTTCAACCCAAGAAATCCCCCCGAATCCGGTGCTGCTCGGCCTCAGTATGTTCCTGACCATGTTCGTCATGGCACCCACTTTTGAAGCGATTCACGAGAACGCGATCGTTCCATTGATGGAGGCGCGTGAGGCCGCGGAGGAATCCGATTCGGAACCCACGTTCGGTTTTCGCGAAGCGTGGGACGTGACGACGTGGGAATTGAAGCAATTCATGATGGTCAACACGCGGACCGATGACCTTGAATTGTTTTTCGACCTCTCCAAAACCGAACCGCCGAACGAACGCTACGACACGCCGCTGAAGATCATGGTGCCAGCGTTCATCGTCAGCGAGCTCAAGACGGCGTTCATCATGGGGTTTTGCATCTACATCCCCTTCTTGCTGATCGACTTGGTTGTCTCAACCATTCTGATGGCTTTGGGCATGATGATGATGCCACCGGTGGTTGTTTCGACCCCATGCAAGCTGCTGCTTTTCGTCTTGGTCGACGGTTGGCAATTGATTGCACGTGCTTTGGTTTCCAGTTTCGCGGGCGTTTAGGGACGAGAAAAGGATGTCTCAATCCGAAGACTCAAACATGGGATTCTTTCAGCGGAGCGAACTCTGGCTGTCGGCGACGTTTCTGCTGACGCTGGTCGTGCTGATCATCCCGCTGCCGACGTTCTTGCTCGACATGTTTTTGGCGATCAACATTGCGGCCGCCATCATGTTGTTGCTCGTGACGTTGGGTGCCAAGACGCCGCTAGACGTTTCCGTCTTTCCGTCCGTGCTACTGCTGCTAACGCTGTTTCGGTTGTCGCTCAACGTCGCGACCACAAGACTGATTCTGCTTGACGGAGACGCAGGAAGGATCGTGCTGACCTTCGGGGACTACGTCGTCGGAGGCAACTTGATCGTCGGCATCGTGATCTTTCTCATTTTGGTGACGATTCAATTCATTGTGATCACCAAGGGTGCGACAAGGATCTCCGAAGTGAACGCGAGATTCACCTTGGACGCCATGCCCGGAAAGCAGATGGCGATCGATGCGGAACTCAACAGCGGAGCGATCGACGAGAAAGAGGCTAAGTCGCGACGCGCGAACCTCACGCGGGAGGCGGAGTTCTACGGTGCCATGGATGGTGCCAGCAAGTACGTGCGGGGCGATGCGATCGCGGGTCTCGTGATCATGGTGGTCAACATTCTCGGCGGAATGATGCTCGGGATGAGCGACGGTCAGACGATCGGTGAAGCGCTTCAGCTTTATTCGATTCTGACCATCGGCGACGGACTCGTCTCCCAAATTCCTGCGTTGGTGATTGCGACGAGCGCCGGCATTCTGGTGACCAAATCGGTCTCCAACGCTAGCCTCGGAGATGAGATCAGCCAACAGGTTTCCCATGGGTACCGTTCGCTCTATGTCGCGCCGGCGATCCTTTTCTTCGTCGCGCTGACGCCCGGGTTTCCCAAGATTCCGTTCATCGCGATCGGGATCGCAATCCTCGTTTTTGTAACTTATGCCCGTCGCGGCGAACAGGAGGAACAAAAGAAGCTCGCCGAGGAGGAGGCGGCCGTCGGCGAACCGGAACAGCTGACGCCGGAGGAGAAAGGGCTACAAAAATTCCTGCAGACCGAACGCATCGTGGTCGAAATCGGAGCGGGATTGATCTCGCTGATTGAACCGAGAAAAGGCAAGGGAATCGCGGAGCGAATTTCGACGCTGCGTGAGGACGTCGCGATCGAACACGGTTTTTGGATCCCCCAAGCCCGGATCCGCGACAACCTTCAAATCAATGTCAACGAATATCGTTTCTTGATTTGCGGGCGAGAGATTGGGAAGGGGCACCTCGTCGTCGATCATTACCTCGCCATCAACCCGGGGAACATCAAGGCGGAGCTGGAGGGTGAGCCGACACGGGATCCCGCGTTCAATCTGCCGGCCAAATGGATCCCGGATACCCAGCATCGCCGCGCGGAAATGGTCGGTTACACCGTCGTCGATGCGCCGACGGTATTGATTACCCATCTCAGTGAATGCCTGCGGCGACACGCGTATGAACTTCTGAGCCGACAGGACCTTCAGAAGATGCTGGACAAACTCAAGGAGATTGCACCGACAACCGTCGATGAGATCAAAGCGGACACGGTACGTCCGGCAACGTTGCACCAGGTGCTGGTGCTCCTGTTGCAAGAGGGTATCCCGATCACGTCTCTTGAAAAGATTGTCGAGTCCGCGGTCCACCACGGTCCGCTTCAAAAGGACCCCATTCAGTTGACCGAGCGAATTCGTGGCGACATCGGTCATCTAATCTGCGACCGCTTCCGGGATGGGGATGGCAACGTACGTGTGATTCTGCTGGAACCACGTTTGGAGCACCGCTTCCGGCAAAACGTGACCCCTGACTCCATCGTGCTTCGGCCGGACGAATTGGAACGATTGGTCGGTCAGCTTCAAACTCGATGGGAGACGTCTCAGCTCAAGAGCCAACCGGCCGCCGTGCTCGTGGATTCTTCGATTCGCTATCAGTTGCGTCGAGCCGTTTTCCGATCGCTCCCGGATCTCGCCGTCATCGCTTACGGCGAAGTGCCTTCGGAGTTGATGATTCAATCGGTCGGCGCGATTCGCTACCAGGATGTTGTCAACGACGACGGAAGAGAGATGGAATTCGATCTCCAAGCATTGCAATCGAAGAATCCCAAGGAGGAGGGAGATAGATGACCGACAAGTTGACGCCACGCCAAGAACGACGTGCCCGCAACATGTTTCCTTTGGGGACTTTCGCGGCGATGCTGACGAGCGTCTTTGTGACGCTCATCGGCGTCTTTCTCGGGCTTCAGCCGCTGGTGATTTTGACAAGGGCATTTGTCTCCGCCCTTGTCATCGGGTTGCTAATGTCCGTCGGTGCGAGCGTTGTTCGATTGGCCAACGCGGAACACCGAAAACGCCAAGAACTGAGCGGACGGTGACAAACGGATTGGGGGTTTGACATGAAGTCAGCAACGACGACATACACGAGGACGCCGACGGTGAACCGAGATCAGTTGATCTTGGACAACGTCGACTTCGTCGCGCGCATCTTGAGCACGATGACGTTCAACGTTCGAGATGAGGAAGCCAAGGAAAACCTTCACTCGGCGGGAATCGTCGGTCTCGTGCAGGCTGCTCACGGCTACGATCCCGACCAAGGCGTCGCTTTTCGAACCTTCGCGTACCCCCGTGTGCGAGGCGCGATTGTTGATGAGATGCGTAAGCAGTCACCCGTTTCACAGGCGGTGTTGCAAAACATCGGCCGTGTTCGCAAAGCGCACGACTCGATCGAGCCGCCGGTCACGCAGGAAAAACTGGCGGAGGCGACGGGGCTCTCGATCGAGCAGGTGAACACCTGCCTGGAAGCGATGCGGTTTATCAAACCAGACAATTGGAACGACCTTTCCGATGTGATTCACGGAAGCTGGCGCAACGCGCCGAATACACCGGAGCATGATGTCGAGCGAGAGGAGCTTTGCCGAATTCTCGCGGAAGGCATCGAATCGCTTCCCGAACAAGAACGCATCGTACTGACACTTTACTTCACCGAGGAATTGAAGCTTGCCGAGATTGGCAAAGTGATCAATCTCTCGGAGTCTCGTGTTTCAAAGATCCTCACGAACGCCAAGTTTCTACTCCAGGAGATCGTCCGATGCAGAACCAGTTAGCGCAAAGCCACGATCGCAGTGACGCCACCGACACGCGTCGAATGGTCGGCGCCAGGGCACGTGTCGGGTGCCGAGAACCGGGGCGAAACGAACCGCAGATTCACGTCAACAAAAGCAATGGCCGCATCGAGTCGATTCAGATTTCCTGTGGTTGCGGCGAACAAATCCGAGTCGTTTGTGAATATCGCGGCGAGTGAGAGTACTTCCATGCGTTTGCTATTTGGGTCCGATCCGTTTCAATGCCGGTGGTCGTTCGACGTGATGAAAACGTTGAGTTTGCTTTGCGCGGCATTGTGCCTGACGGTCTGCGTCGGTTGCCAGGCGACCGCTCCAATGGCGGCCTGTGACGAAGCCGGAATCTGCGAACCAGTGATCATCGAATCGGCGGCTGCCGATGACGTTAGCGGCGACGACGCGCAAGTACGTCTCGCGCATTTCCCGACGTTCTCTTCAAGAAGACACCATGGGCACTCCGCAAGCGATTCGATCGGTGAACTGATTGTGAGTCAAGTTGAGCCGATCGGGCCTCCCAATATCGTCGGGACCGAGCTGCATGAGCAGCAGTCGCTGGCAAGCGAACGGGCGCTGAGGTTGCAAGAAGAAAACCATCAGCTACGAGTCGCTATTCAAACCCTGGAAGGCGAGAACGCAGCGATTCGCGATAAGTTTGCGACGACCACAGACTTGCTCGAGCGGATGAGCGCGGCTCTGAACAACGCCCAGCAAACGCTCGAAACCGCGGAGCGGACAAACCAACAGTTGAAACATGAAATGGCGGCCTTGGAGATTCGCCGGCAACGAGAGCAATTGGCGGCGGAACAAGAGCTGCAATCGATTCGGCAAGAGCTCGATGATGTCTTGAAAGACGAAATCGTCCTAACACGGGAGTGAACGATGTATCACCAGCGACTCCTCCTGGGCGTGGTTACTTTTGTTGGCCTGACGAGTGCTGTTCGTTCGGAGCCACCGGTGTGCCATGTCGCGCCAGCGGCCCAGACGCAGCTCCGCGTGTCTCGGCACGTCGGTCAACTACTACCCCGTCGAATTCTGATCGTGACGGGGAAGAATCTCCAGGATCGTCTGCGAGAGCAAACGTTGTTCGCCGAAGCGCTCGCGGACCACCTTCGACGCTCGGCGTTCCAGGTGATCGTCAGTCAAGACTGTTTATGCAAGCATCGCTGGCCGCTTTCGTTGGGCCGATTCGACGAACGGGAAGTCCTGCGTGCCGCAAAAGAGCATCGCGCGGACACGATCCTTTATGCCGAGGTGTCTAGCATCGAAGCTTATGATCCGATGCGAGTGCAAGGTTCGATCCTGTTGGTCAACGTCGATGAAGCGGTGTCGGTGTTGTCAGAGACTTCAACGGTCGACCTGCAACGCGGCGCGGCCAAGCGAGCGTTCCTGGCCTTCGCGCGAGGAGCGGAGCAGGATTCCTTTGGAGAAACTTTTCTGCACTCGCCCGCAAAGCTGATCGACTTTACCGCACGCGAGATGGCTCGAACCTTGCTCCAAACATGGACCGAGCCACCGACCGACAACAGCGATCCGTCAGGAGGCACCCTGCGGTGACTTCGCAGACACCGTTTGTCGTTCTCGCAGAGGACCAAACACGACCGGACGGATGCCGAGCAACATGGCCGAACCGAATGCGAAGACGGGTGCGAGGAAGCTGAGCAACGAGCCCATCTTGACGGAGTCTTGAATCGCGCCTGGATTCGGGAAAGCAGCGGTCGAGACAAAGAGAGCGACGGTAAATCCGAGACTCGCGATGCAGCCGAGCACAATCACGTGTTTCATGTTCATGCCGCCCGGCAATTCGAATCGGAGCCATCGCATGGCGGCGTAGGTGAAGAGGCCGATTCCAAGTGGTTTTCCGAGGAATAGCCCAGCCATGACGAGCCACGTCCCCGCGCCGAATGCCGAAAACACGACCCCGGCGTTCATCAAGGCGAAGAGTCCGAGAATCAGCTCGACGGGATTCTTCCACCAGTGCTCGAATTGATTGAGCGTATCGGTCTGCTTGCCGTCACCGGCGAAGATTCCCATATCCATTTTTGCATGCGGAAGCGTCGGAATGATCGGGACGAGCCCAAGCGCCGCATGGACGCCAGCCATGTAGAACGAGACCCAGCTGAGCACACCCGGCACGAGCAAGTACCACCAAAAGTTGGTGACGCGAGCTCGGCGAAGGCCGAAACCGATCGCGACGGCGACTGCCGTTAAACCCAACCAGGCAAAATTGGTTTCGGCCGACGGATAGAACACCGCAAGGATGGCAAGCCCGACCGCGTCGTCTGCGATCGCAAGCAGCAGCAAGAATGAAATCGCGGGGTGACCGTTCCCGAAGATCAGTTTTGCGACCAGATAGCTGAACGCGATGTCGGTCGCACATGGAATGGCCCAGCCACTTCCCAAGCTTCGCAGTTGCCCCATCAAGAGCGCTCCTCCGACGTACACCAAGGCCGGCCCAATGACACCTCCGGCCGTGCCGATCAGGGGCGTCGCCGCTTTGCGGATGTCCGAGAGTGCACCGCCCGGCAGCATCGCCTCCCAAACCTCTTTTGCCGCGATCGCGAAAAAGAGCGCCATCAACACATCGTTGATGATGAAATGAATTGTGAGACCATGGTGGTGCCCGTGATCCTCGT
>JBCBLJ010001005.1:0-2629 GCA_038520195.1 Planctomycetota bacterium | reverse complement strand
TGAACAATTTGACCAACTCGAGCTGTTCGAATCGACGCTCGTCGGGTGGGGTTTCATTTCGCCGCGTGACTTTCCGATTCCAAGGGCAGACCTCCTGGCAAATATCACAACCGAACGCCCACTCACCGATCGGCTCGCGCATCTCCTCTGGGATCGCATCGCGATGTTCGATCGTCCAGTAGCTGATGCATTGCGACGCATCGAGGACACCCGGACTTGGGAAGGCTTGCGTGGGACAAGCATCAAGGCACGCGGTGCAGGTGCCGCAGTGAAAGTGCGAGTGCGGAGTGCTCGGCGGCAGTTCGATGTTGAGCAACAGACTTGCAAGGAAAAAGTAGCTACCGTCTTGGCGGTTGAGCAACAGCGTGTTTTTACCTCGCCAGCCGAGCCCCGCGATTTCGGCGAGTTCGCGTTCCATCAATGGCGCGGTGTCGACGCAGCCGCGTACCGAGACACCGGGAGACTGTTGCTCAATCCATCGACGCAGTCGTTTTAACTTGGCGTGAATGACGTCGTGGTAGTCAACGCCGCTCCACGCATAGCGGGCCACCCGTCCATGGCCTTCCCGCACGGCCGCCGAAGCGTCGGCCGGATAGGGATACATCAGCACCACAATGCTTTTGACTCCCTCCATCACGCCGCGCGGGTGCCGGTAAGCGTCCAAGCGATCGGCGAAGTATGCCATTTCGGCGGCGTGTCCCGATTCGATCCATTCGACCAGCTTTTGAAAACCAACCATCTCGACGGCCGGCGCGATCCCGAAACGAACGAAGCCCATTTGGAGAGCCTGTTCACCGAAAGCTTCCAACCACGTTTCGGGATCCGTCAGTCGCGAGGGACGAGATTGGCTGCTAGAGGATCGGGCGTTCAACGATTGATCGGTCCGCTCGGACGAAGCGAGGGTTGGTCGGCGACGCGCGGCGTCGGTCGCAGCGTGTGTCGATAATAGGTCTCCAGGCACAGCGTGGCCATTGCCGTGGAATAGACGGTCCCACCGTAGCCGCCCCACATCGTATCGGCCGACCAACTGCCGTTGGGCTTCTGGGTCGCTAGAAGTCGGTTCTTCAGAGCCGCGTTCCATTGCTCCCAGGCGTTGTCTTGGAGCTGGTGCAGCGCGAGCGACGCGTAGTACCAATAGTAGTAGTTGTCTTGTCCACTTCCGGGTACACGCTGCAATAAGTAACGTTCGGCTTCGACAATCTCAGCTTGGGGGACTCGCTCACCGAACAACAATCGCGTCGCGAGAGACTCGGCGGTCATGGTTCGACTCGTCGCCTCACCGGGTCGATAGCACGCCAGTCCTCCGCGTCCGGTGCGGACGCTGCGAATGAATCTCTCGACGCCCGTGATGGAGCCCGCTTCGATGGAAATGCCTGCGCGGCGGCCGGCATCGAGTACCATCGCTTGCCAGCCCAGTTGGCTTAGGTCACCGGGATCGCCTTTGGTGTATCGCCACCCTCCGGTCACCGGATGTTGCATTCGCGACGTGTAACCGATGGCGCGTTTGGAGGCCGCGATGGCGGAGGCGTCTTTTGTGATAACCGCGGCCTCACACAACGCGAGTGCGGCCATGGAATGACAATAGGTCGATGCGTACACGGTCGCATCCCCGCCCAGCGATCCGTCGGGCTTTTGGGCGTGGATGAGATACGCCAAGCCCCGATAAACAACGTCCGCGTATTCACCGCGTTGATGTGTGTTGCCCGCGCCGATCATGGCGAGCAGCGTTAACCCCGTTAGCCCGGTGTCGCATTTCGTGCCGGCTCCGAATCGGGTTTCGCCGAGTGGCCTGCGTTCGACTCCGGCACCAGAAGTACGTGGGTCCCAACCTCCGTCATCACGCTGCGTCTCGGCGAGAAAACGCAGCGCCGCGCGGACGGCGGCTTCGGTCTGTAGATCGCCGCCGGTTTGAGTGAGAGCCAACTGTTTTGCGGCGCCGACTCGATTGGCAAAGTCAGATTTCTTTCCACCGGGTACGTTGGCCGATGCGGCCCTCGCGTTTGCGGTCGGCCTCGGCGGAGTCGGTCGCGGGTCGTTGTTGTTTGCCACGCGTTCTCGCGCGGTGTCCGGATCGGCTGTCGGCGCAAAGTCTTCCGTCGGCTGGTCGGCTTCGTTGGCGTTCGCTTCACTGGCAGAGGTCTGTGCGGCAAGCAACTCACTGAAGGCGTCTTCGAGTTCAGCCGACAACGCTTCAATTGGCTCGGCGTCAGATACGTCGTCGTCGGCAAGGCTTTCTGGCATCGGGGAGTCGAGCGCACTTTCGGTGGCATCAACTTCGTCGGGCGATTGCACGTCTTCCGGCGGTGTGATTTCGAAGAGTTGGTGCTCAAATTCGCTCATCGGCAGCGGCATCACTTCGGCCATCTCGGCGTCGCCCGAGGCATCGTCGAGTTGGAGTTGCGGGTCAAAGGTCGACTGCATCACTGCTTCGACACCGACTGAATCGATGTCTGGAGCGGTCGTGGCTGAACCGCCATTGTCGGTGACCCGGGCGGGCAGGAAATAGAGCAGCACCGCGTGTAAAACGAGGGACAGGGTCAAGCAAATGAAGCCCGCGCCGCGTCCCGTCTTTTTGCTACGTCGAAACAGCCAGACGGTGGCGACAAGCAACAAGATGGCGGCGGTCGCG
>JBCBLJ010001208.1:0-1535 GCA_038520195.1 Planctomycetota bacterium | reverse complement strand
GGCCTGTTTCTCCGTGATCCGGACCGGTCGCGTTCGATCGGGCATCAGCGGAATGAACTCGATGGTCCCGTTCGGATCGGGCCAATTCGGACGGTCGCCATCGCGCCGAGTCCCGAAATCAAGCGGTTTGATTTTGTCCGGACGCTGACATCCTGGGCGCTTGGCTGGGGAAACGGCATCGCGTACATCGACCGTCCGAATTGGCCCGATCCGAACGGGACCATCGAGTTCATTCCGCTGATGCCCGATCGAACGCGACCGGTCCGGATCACGGAGAAACAGGCCAAACACTATGACATTGACCGATCATTGATCGGCAAGTTGTTTTACGAGACCATGATCGATGACGAGACGGTCGCCTACCCGCACGACGATTGCATCCACATCCGCGGACTCGGTCCGAATCCGTACTGGGGATATGACGTTTGCACATTGCTGATCGAACACTTGGGCGGCGTGAAGGCTCGCGCGGAGTTCGGGCAGCGGTTCTATGGGCAGGGTGCGAACCCGGCTGGCATCATTGAGCATCCGGGCCAGTTGAGCGAACCAGCGGCGGAGCGATTGAAACGAACGTTCGATGAAAAGATGGAGGGCATGTCGCGTGCCCACCGCGCGATCTTGCTGGAGGATGGCGCGAAGTACAGCCAATTGACCATCGACCCGCAGAAGGCCCAGTTCTTAGAAGGGCTGGAGTTCGATTATCGGATCCTAGCGAACATCGTCGGCATTAAGGTTCACAAGCTGACGGACGTGAAGGTGAATGCCTACGCGTCGCTGGAGATGGCGGAGAGTGAGCACCGCGACGACGACATCATCCCGTGGGTGATGCAATGGGGCGGCGAGTACAACCACAAGATGTTGACCCAGCGGCAATTCCGCGAGGGAACGCACGTGATCGCCTGCGATGACGAATACCTGGACGGTTGGGTGTCGTTCTCGGATAAGGCCACGGGCGTGGTCGAGCTGCGAAACAACGACATGATCACCCGGAATGAAGGTCGGCGGAGATTGAATTTCCCGCCGACTAAAGACCGTGACGGTGATCGGTTCATGTCTCCCATGAACATCGATTTCACGGACACCAAAAACAGTTTGGTCGACGCTGGCGCGAGTGCCGGCGACAACGCGACGCAGATCGTTGCCGGATTCCTTTCTGCGCCGTCCACCGAATCATTGGCCGAGTCGGACGGTTCGCCGTTGACGGAAACGAACGTCGTTTGCGTGGGCGCGGTCGCGGCGGTTGAACCCGAAGCGGATGCCGGCGGCGATGAGTTGCGTTCGGCCTGGCTGGCGAAAGTGCGATCGAGGTTGGGAAAGCGAGCGACCAAACCGCGAGAGACGGCCGAGTTCATCGAATGGCTCGATCAATTGGCGGCCGAGGATGCACCCGAGTGCATTCAAGCCGACGTCGACGCTCTGTATCAGGACATCAAAACAAGGTTGACGGCTGTCGTCGACCAAACGCTACCGGAAGGCACCACGTTGGCCGAACGCGTCGCGGAAGTCGTTTCCGAATGGGAGAAACAATCGTGAAG
>JBCBLJ010000951.1:0-2990 GCA_038520195.1 Planctomycetota bacterium | reverse complement strand
CTCAACGAGTTCGACTTCCGAGGCCGATACGAAATCACCGTTTGCAAGGGCACCCATAAATTGTTGGCGCTGCTGAGCGTAGGCAGCAACTGCCTCGGTCGCCGATGACACCGCGACGGCGTACCAGCCCCGTGAAGTGCCGCAGTTTTGGTCGTAAGTGGCGGCGAGCGTTTGCAAATTTTCGGCATTCTTTCCGAGGTTGCTGGTCAACACTTCATGTGCCAGATCGAGACGCCGCGCGACGAGAATGTTGGCCGCCGCCAGACGTTCGTCACCCACCAGGGAATTGAAACGCTCGAAAAAGCGCTCCCGCTCTTCGAGTTCTGACTCAGGCAACTCCAGCGCGAACGCGGTCGCATCGGTGACGACGCGGGTCGGTCCTATCTTTTGCAACGCTTCGGTTTTGTCCGCACCGGGAAACTTCAGCTTTCCCATCGGTTCAAACAACGAGCTTTGCGTCATCTTGCAACCGACCAGAGGTAGCACGGCGAAGCAAACCAGCATCGCCATCACCCTTGGGGCATAGTGGTTCATTCTGGTTATCACTCTCAAAACTCCTTTGGCTCAACGCTGTGAAAGCGAAACATCGTTTCAAGCGGAGTCGTTGGCGGGGTCGGGCGAACGACCTCGTGCGGCGAAAACGTGCCCAGAGTTCCCTTTCCGTCGGCCGCATTGGGATGCAAGCTGTGCTCATCGACAAGCCACTCACTCGTGCAGGTCGCTTCGGAGGGAGTGTTGAAGATATAGGGGCGGACCATCATGACGAGTTCGGTTCGGCGTCGACCGGTCATTTGATCACGGAACATGACACCGATCACGGGCAGTTTCCCAAGCACCGGCACCGCTTGGCGGTTGTCACCGACGGACTCGTCGATCAGCCCACCGAGTGCGAGCGTCATCCCGTCTTTTGCGACGACCGTTCCGCTATAGGTGCGGCTATTGACGGTGTCGATCGCCTGCTCGGTGAAGCCGCCGGAACCATCCGGGATTTGTACGTTGGCGCCGTCTTCATCAATGCTCGATCGCTCCTGAAGGATTCGCAACGTGACCGTCCGATCCGCGTTGATGCTGGGTGTAATCAGCAGGGTCGTACCCACTGGCCGAAACTCGATCGTTGTGTTGGCGCCACCCTGAGCCACACCGCCGGCACCTCCGATTGTCGCGCCACCGGCGAAACTTCGGTTCAGCGGAACTTCATTGCCGACAAACAACCGACTGACCTCGTTGTTGGCGGTCATCAGCATTGGCGACGCTAGCGTGGTGACCCGATTCTTGTTCTCCAACATTTGAACCCGGGCGCGAAAGTTCGCGTCAACGATTTGAAAGAGGGCATTTCCGTTGGGGGTCGCAGGAATGGTAAAGTCGACCGTCGGCGGCGTCGCGGTCGCGTCGATCGTTGCACCGCTTGGTGAGACGATAGGTAGCGTTCGTCCAGGGGCCAGCCCCGCGAAGATGTCCGCCGTCGGCGGAAGGATGTTACCGTTGGTAAATCCTCCCGACGCGGTATCACCATCGGTGAATTCGTAGTCGAAGATCGAAGTAAAGCCGTCGTCCAACGTGATCTCCATGATCTTGACTTCCAATAAGACCATGGGTGTTGGTACGTCAATCTTCTGAATCAATTCCGCGATCTGCTGCATCGTCTCCGGGTCACTCGTCCGCACGATGACTTGGTTTTGGCGTTGGATGACGGTGACGAAAATGTTTGCCTGCTGTAGTCGCTGAAGCTCTCGAAGTTGTCGCTCGTTGGCGACCCCACGCTGCGCGTCGACGACCGCCTGAATCTGCTCGGGTGTCATATTGCTAACGTCGACGTTCAAATCCTGATTGAGAATCTGACCGCCACCGATCGCTTGTCCCGCGATACCGGCATTTGCCTGGTTGATTTGCCCACGGTTGGCGCCCTGCAAAAGCCCGCCTCCGAAGCCACCACCGCCAAGGCCGCCACCAAAGCCGCCTCCGCCGATACCGCCACCGAAGCCACCACCGCCGAGACCGCCACCGAAGCCACCACCGCCGAGACCGCCTCCTAAGCCGCCACCGCCGAAACCACCGCCGCCGATGCCGCCGCCACCAAAACCGCCCCCACCAAATCCACCACCGCCGCCGAAGAGTCCTAGTCCTTGGCTGCGACCATCGATCAAGTCGAATCGACTAAACCGTTGCGTCAAATCCTGGAGAGCCAGCGTTCCGTTGTCACCAAAACTGACGATGACCCGCGTGCCATAAAGACTTTGCAACGCGAGGGCTGCATCCACGGCGTTGGGGTACAGCATGGTGAAGACGCGTGTTTCCTCGTCCCGAAAACTCTGAAGGTTCTCTTGCAACTCATCGTTGGTATAAATCGTGATGATTTCGGTGCCTTCGTCTTCGCGGAAAAAGAGACCGTGGGTACGCGTTAGCGTTGTCAACGCGTCACGCGGCGTGACATCGCGTAAGAAGAGGCTGACCTCGACGTCCCGCGCTTCGATCGAGGCGGCCAGATTCATGCCGCATAATTCAGACAGCAACCGCACGGCCTCACGAAGCGGAATCTCGCGGAACTCAACCAGTTCCAACCGCGTCTCCGATGGCATTCGGACTTCCTGACCCTGCACCGTCGCCGCGGACATCAAGCAGATCAGAAGGAAAAGAGAGGCTAACTTTCGCATCGGTACCATCCTTGGCAATGCTTCGAACATTTGAATTGTGGTTGACCCGGGGCGAATCCTTGCCTTGGATCAATGCTGTGAGCTGCTTTCTGACTTTGTCTTCGGTCTAACGACCAGCCTTATTGCAAACGCTGAGATTGCTTGTCCTCGCCTTGGAGCGTGACACCCTGTGCGTCGATCCCGGTCACCGTAAAGACCGTCGGCTCGGGCCCGGTCGGCACGGAAAAACTAGCGCCCTCATAAATCATGTAGTACCGCTGATTGATTCTCAGCAATGCCTTGGCTTTTCCATTCGCTGCAATCACTTTGCCGGCGACCTGGATGGCCGGCGGTGGGTCG
>JBCBLJ010000323.1:0-8606 GCA_038520195.1 Planctomycetota bacterium | reverse complement strand
TTCCGGCATGCCTCGGCGGTGAAGTCGTCGGACCGTTCCCAAACTTCATTTCCAAAACCGACGAGGAGAGGATTCAAAACCTTGCCAGTGAATTCGAAGCGTTTCAGGGCTTGAAGTTTTATCTCTCCGAGAAACTCGACGGAACTTCTTTCACGGCATTCACTCGCCGCGGCGAGTTCGGCGTTTGCGGACGGAACTGGCAACTTGCCGAGGACGCCTCCAACAGCCACTGGCGTGTCGTGCGCCGAATGGATCTGCAGTCGAAATTGATGTCTCTTGGGCGCAACTTGGCGGTTCAAGCAGAGCTCGTAGGTCCCGGGATCCAAAAGAACCGTTACGGGATCAAGGAACCAATGATCTACGTCTTCAACATGTTCGACATCGATGATGCGTGCTACGTCGAGAAAGCGGAGATGGAGGCGATCTGCGGGCAACTCGAACTCGAGACCGTGCCTTCGATCGGCGAGGCGGACTTGCCAAAAACGATCGATGACGTGTTGACGATGGCGGAAGGCAAGAGCCGGCTCAACGAAAAGGTTGAGCGCGAAGGCCTCGTCTGGGTGAGCGGAAGCGGCCCAACTCGGGTCTCCTTTAAAGCCATCTCCAATCGATTCCTCACGAAGGGCGGAGACTGACAACGCCGCAATCGGATCGTGATGTCCGCGGCGTTTCAGGTGGATGACGGCGGGGGCGGCACTTGCTGATCGAGTGAATCGGCGGTTTCCGTCGCTCGCGTCATTTCTTTGGAGTTCGTTGCTGCCGTCGTAGAAATGCCCAGTTTTTTTGCGCTGACGGTCGACTCGTTTACCGCGGCCAAGACGTAATCCCCGTTCGCACGCTCGCGGTTCTGCTCCAGCCGTCTCGCGACGTCACGCGAGACTTGTGAAATCACGGAATCGCGTTCTGTTCGGAGTCGATCGATGATATCGGGCTGGAGATCGATCGCCCGCCTGATGGCCCATGCCGATGTTTCGAGATCGCCTTGCGCTGCCGCAGACAATGCGTAGCCCACTTTGGATTCGGCATCCGTCGTGTTTGCGTTGGCAAGCTCGGCGAAATGCAAGAGTGCGGCTTGATCATCGCCCGATGCTAATAGCGACCACCCCCGGTCGAGACTCGTGTAACCAGACGACCGAATTCCCTCGGGCGGCGGGCCGACGGGAGTGACATCGCTTGGCGTAAAGCTCGCACCGCGAAAGTTTTTCGACCGATAAGACGGTGAGTTGAAGCTGCGATACGCCGGGCTCGTTTGGAAGCTTCGGAAGGAAGACGAAGGGATACTTCGAAAAGTCCGACTTGGGCTGTAACTTCGGTACGCGGGACTCGATCGATAGCGGTACACCGGACTCGATCGATAGCCGCCATAATTTCCGAACCCACGGTAGCTGGATCCGTATCTCAACCCGTAGCTCGGACTGTACCGACGACTGACCCCAAAACTTGTTCCGCCGTAGCGTCCGAATCCGCCGTAAGACTTGCCATAGTACTGGGCTTGAGCGGACGGACCGACGATCAACAGTGCCGCGAACGCAACAAATCCGATGGCGCTGGCTGAACTGATCTGTAAGGTCTTCATGGATCGATCCTGGTGGGTGCTGTGTATTGGAAGGATGGTGACCAGCGCTGGGCGAAGCGTCGTTCGCCGGGCTAAATCTTCGACGCGTTCGCCAGCAACTTTCTTACGACCGAACGTCGAGGCCGGGAGTGGCTCGGTTACTTCGCCAATGAGACGACGGATCGGCTCGCAGCTATCGTTCGGGAGAGCGAGTGGCAGTGCTGCGAGGCTCAGTACTGTGAGGCAGTACTGAGAGACGCAATGCTGGGAGGCACAGCACTAGGAGGCACAGTCCCCAATCGGGCAGGAAGCCGGCGCAACCGACGAAGTTTTGATCAGAGTTCTTCCGGGTGTTTACCAATTCCACTACAGCGATCGGGGATCGCAGACGGGATTCGAACCCGCAAGGTCTTGCGACCACGGAAATTCGATGGACTCCGAATCGGCAGTCGGTTGCGACGAATGTCCGTAAGTAGGGAGCTCTATCTAATCCTCACAATCGAAAGGATGTTACTAATTCGGAATGGAGGACCCGAGTGGCCACCCCACCGAAAGTGATGTGCTACTAAAATTTGAACGGAACAAGAGTTTGGTGGGCGATGCGGGGTTGGGAACGTGGATCTTCCAGCGATTTTAGAAAAGACGCGTCGTGATCTGCTGGAGCTCACCGCTCGCAATCGCCTTATCCACACACCCCTGGACGGAAAGCGAAAGAGCTGGCTTCAAGTCGTTGACGAACGGACGGACTGCATCTTTGACCTCCTCGTCAGACGCGGCAAGACGCTCTCGTTTCTGGGCAGAGAGGATGCGGAGCAAGAAAACGAACGCGATCGATTTATCGAGGCGTTCGAGACCGCAGACCACCCATCGGCCATCGAAAGCGACACCGACGGTGTCGATGGGTTCGCGGACAGGCACGTCGCGGACAGGCACATCGACAGTTTTTTGCAGACGACTCTGAGTCCAGAGAAGCTTCAAAGCCGTTTGCTCCGCTGTTTCTATGACGCCCGAACGGCGGAAGAGGAACAGGGAGTCAGTATTCTCTATCTCGCGTGCGGCTTTCTAAAGTGGCGAGAGTCTGAGAACTCGGACGTCGATCGATACGCGCCGTTATTGCTCCTCCCAGTTGAGCTTTCTCGGAACACCGCTCGCAGCAAATTCCGATTGAAGTTCCGCGATGATGAAATCGTCACGAACCTTTCGATCCAGGCTCGGCTTCAGCAAGACTTTGGGATTCGACTGCCGGATCTCCCTGAGTCACCTGGTGATGAGGATGGATGGTCTCCGAGCGCCTATTTCAACACGATCACCGAGTTGATTGAGGAGCGCGAAGGCTGGTCGGTGCTGGAAGATGAGATCCTCCTTTGGTTCTTTTCATTCACAAAGTTCCTGATGTTTCGTGACTTGTCGACCGATGCCTGGCCCGAGGGCAGCGAACTGACGAGCAACAAGATGATCCGGGGGTTGTTGGGAGAAGGTTTTGCCGATGGAGTCGCGCCGCCGATTTGTGGCGACGATGAGCCGATCGACGGAATGCTGAATCCCGCGGACGTCATTCACGTGACGGATGCGGATTCGTCGCAAGCCGTTGTCATCGCGGAAGTCGCGGCGGGTCGAAATCTCGTTGTGCAGGGTCCGCCGGGTACCGGAAAGTCTCAGACGATTACGAACGCGATCGCCGCTGCGGTGCACGCAGGTAAGCGCGTACTGTTTGTTTCCGAAAAGATGGCGGCCTTGGACGTCGTCCGTCGCCGTTTGGACAATATCGGCTTGGGACCGTTGACGCTCGAGCTTCACAGCCACAAAGCACGCAAACGCGAAGTGTTGCAAGAGCTGAAGGCAACACTTGATTTAGGTGTGCCGACCGGAACGCGAGAGGTTCCGACAGACGAACTACGCTCGTCATCGGTGCGACTGCGCAGGCACGACGTGGTTCTGCACGAGCCCGTTGGTTCCAGCGAAGCGTCACCTTATCAGGCCATCGGACAGCTTTTGCAACTTCGCAGCGCGGGGCGCACCGCACTCAGCTACAAAGTCCCCGAGGTTACCGATTGGACTCCACAGGAGTTTCAGGCAAGGATGCAGCTCGCCGTGGAACTCGATCAACTGCTGGAGGTCTCGGGCAACCCCGCACAGAACCCATGGGCCGGAGTCCATTGTTCCCCGATGCCGCCCGCGGACCTTGAGCGATTGCAGCAAGACTTGATCCACTGCCGGTCGAGCCTGCAGCGGCTGATCGAGCTAGCGAACGAGCTGGCGAATGAGCTTGGGGTGCCGGAGCCGACCACCGTTTTCGACGTCTCTCAAATCGCGCAGCTCGCCGTTTACGTCAGGCGATGTCCCGAGGGAACGGACCGCGGAACGCTGGTGAGTCCGGCATGGGATTCACCCACCGACGAACTCGTGCACGTCATTGAGAATGCGAAGTCGCTCCGGCGGTTGACCGAGCAACTCGGTGATTCAGTGAATGATGCGGCTTGGAGCGTCGACTGGCAAGCGACGCGGATCGCGATCGCCGGACACGGCAAGAGTTGGTTGAGGGTTTTCAACGCGTCGTATCGTCAGGCCATCGGAATGCTTCGCGGTGTCTGTGACGGCAAGTTCCCAAAGGATGCTGATTCCAGAGTGGATTTGGTTGACTCGATCATTGCGATTCAAAAAGCGAATGCCAAGTTGAATGCCGACCGGGACTTGGCGACGCGATCATTCGGTAGAGCGTGGAAGGCTCGTGAATCGGATTTTGAGCTGTTGGAGCAGGTAGTCAAATGGGTGCAAGACGCCGCACAGAACTCCTTGATGAGGCGTCATGGACGCGCGATCGCGGCAAGGTTCGCGAGCCTGGACGTCTTGGCTGAGCCGATCGAGCGGATCACGAAATCCTTGGGGGAGGTCGATGGGCGACTGAATGATCTAGCTGAAGCGTTGAAACTCGATGCAAACGTTGCCCTCGAGTCGGACGATGTTGGCAACGCGTTACTCGCGACTTGGCTAGACCGCATCGCGGCGTGGCTTGCGGCACCCGAGCAGTTGAGTCACTACCTGGCGACCGAGTCACGGGTCACCCGACTTCGCGAGGGCGGACTGCGGGGTCTCGCGCAAGAGGTTTCCGACGGTTCGCTGCGGGCTGGTGAAGTTGAAGATCAGCTGCGGACTCTTCTTGCGGAGTCGGTCTTAGCGCGCGCTTGGCGGGAACGAGCCGAGCTCGCTGAGTTCCACGGCGAGACGTATGAGAAGTTGCGTGAACGGTTCGCAACGCTGGACCAGCAACGCATTCGATTGAGTCGTTTGGAGGTTGCCAAGCGGCATCACGAAAATCTACCCGTGACATCCGCGGAGAGTGGTCAGGTCAGTGTTGTCAAGCGAGAGATCAATAAGAAACGCCGTCACCTTCCGCTGAGAAGGCTGTTGACCCAGGCGGGTCACGCGGTTCAGAAGATCAAGCCAGTGTTTATGATGAGCCCGCTATCGGTCGCGCAGTATTTAGAACCTGGTGCGGTGGAGTTTGATCTGCTCGTCATCGACGAAGCGAGCCAGGTTCAGCCGGTTGACGCGCTGGGGGCGATCGCTCGAAGTAAACAAGTGGTGGTCGTTGGCGACCAACGACAGTTACCGCCGACGGACTTCTTCGGGCGGATTTCGGGGGACGACAGTGAGTCGGATGAGAACGACACCGTCAACGCGAGTGACCTCGAGAGCATCTTGGGGCTTTGCGAGGCCCAGGGGCTGCCAAGCCGAATGTTGCGGTGGCACTATCGCAGCCGTCACGAGTCGCTCATCGCGGTTAGCAACCGCCAGTTCTATGAGGATCGTCTGTTTATCGTGCCGAGCCCCTTGGTGAGTGGAGGGTCGCTTGGACTCAAGCTGCGCTATGTCGCCGACGGATGGTATGACCGCGGTGGTTCCAGGGTAAACCGCAACGAAGCGAAGGCCGTCGCCGATGCGGTGATGGAGCATGCGGTAAGCAATCCGGAAATGTCATTGGGCGTCGCAACTTTCAGCGCGGCCCAGCGAGATGCAATCATCGATGAACTCGAGGTTCGGCGTCGAGCGGATCCTTCGGTGGAGGCGTTTTTCACGCTCGACGGAATGGCACCGTTCTTCGTCAAGAGCCTCGAAAATGTTCAAGGTGATGAACGCGACGTTGTCTTCATCTCCGTCGGATACGCGAAGGACCGAAACGGATACTTCGCGCAGAATTTCGGACCACTCAACCGAAAAGGCGGCGAGCGACGACTCAACGTTTTGATCAGCCGGGCTTCAGCCGCTTGCACCGTTTTTACATCCCTGAAGCCCGACGAGATTGACCTGACTCGAACACAAAGCGAAGGCGTGGCGGCGTTGAAGATGTTCCTCCAATACGCGGAGCTGGGCCGACTGGATGCGTCTCATTCACATCGTGGTGCTGACAGTCTTTTTGAGGAGCAGGTGGCCAAGGCACTGTGCGACCGTGGCTTGGAGGTGGATCACAAGATTGGAGTGGGCGGCTTCTTGATTGACTTGGCGATTCGCGATCCAGAGCGAAGCGGACGTTATCTGCTTGGCATCGAATGCGATGGGGCGCAGTACCATAACGCTCGATGGGTCCGTGACCGCGATCGGATTCGTGAGCAGGTGCTCCAGAGACGCGGATGGATCCTCCACCGGATCTGGAGTACCGATTGGTTTCAGCGACCCGAAGAGCAACTCGACCACGTTCTTGAGGCTCTGGCGCACGCAAAAACGCACTGGGACGAGTTTGATCGAGCGGAGGCCGCCGCCGCGACGATTATTCAGCAACGAGTTGCGATCGAGACCGTCGACGAAGGTCCTCTTTGGGAGCGAGTCGAGGTCTGCGAATCCAAGCAGGCGATCGGCGGTTCGTCCGCAGACTACGTTCAGGCATCCTTCGATGCATCTTCATTTGACGGAGGTCCGGCCGATCTCGATGAAGGCCAGCTTGATGGATTGATGCAACGCATCATCGAGATCGAGGCACCGATCCATGTTGACGAGGTCGGTCGACGATGCATTTCGATTCTTGGCCAAGGTCGATTGGTGGCCTCACTCAAGCGGAAGGTCGCCGCGTCGGCGGAACGACTCGCCGAGCAAGCCAAGGCTGAACTTCGAGGGGACTTTCTTTATCGCTGTCAGCAAACCGAATTCTCGGCAAGGAATCGCCGGGGGTTGGACAATGCGGCACTGCGGAGAGTCGAGAACATCGCCTCCGAGGAACTGTGCGCCGCGATCATCGACGTCGTTCGTGATCACATCGGCACCGACGAGTCAGAGACATTCCGGTCGGTGGCGAAGGTCTTGGGCATGAGCAACAGTAAGTCGTTTCAGGCGGCGGTGCGAACGCAGCTTGAGCATCTTTCAAGTAGGGGCATCATTGACGAACGCTCGGGCAAGTTGTTTGTCGGGTGATTCGCGTCGGCGATGATTCGAGCTCGCCAAGCGGCAAGCGCCGGTTTCGCTCCCGCGGAGCGTAACCGCTTAAAGTCCCAGATTCTACGAATTTTTCATTTGAGTCTCCCCTAACGGGAGGCCGTAACCTGTCTTCACTCCATGTGTGACGGGAACGCAACATGTCGAAACTGATTTCCATCGGCGACTTTTCAAAGGTGAGCCAGCTCACCGTGAAGACGCTTCGCTTTTACCACGAGAAGGGGATCTTGATTCCCGAGCGTGTCGAAGCTGGGACGGGCTATCGGTTCTATTCGCCGTCGCAAATCGAGCGAGCGAATGTCGTCCGACGGTTGCGGGATCTCGGATTCTCCGTTCGGGAAATCCAGGAGTTGTTGAGTTTCGCCGACGACGAACACGACATCGTCGTCGAACTGCGATCCAAACACGAGGAGATTGCGAAGCGAGTCGCGAAAGATCGTCAGACGCAGAAAAGGCTTGCTTCGATCATTACCCAGGTAAAGGAAGAACGTGAACTGATGGCACACACCGAATTTGAGATCGAAGAGAAAGAAGTGGAGCCCGTCCTTGTTGCCGCGAAGCGAATGCGGGGAAAGTACTCCGACTGCGGCACGGGATTCCAGGCACTCGGCAAGCGACTGGGTTTCAAGATCAACGGGAGACCTCTCCTGTTGTGCCACGACACCGAGTACAAGGAAGACGACGCCGACTTTTCAGCGTGCATGCCGGTCAGCGGGGGCAAGAGCCAGGATGACATCGAGGTCTTTGCGCTTCCGGCGGGTCGAGCCATCACGCTGGTTCACAAGGGACCTTATGACAGACTTCGCGTTTCCTACGAGCAGGTCTTCGCGCACATCGCGGCAAAGGGATATGTCGCTCAAAGCCCGACCCGTGAGGTGTACCTGAAGGGGCCCGGGATGATTTTTCGCGGCAACCCCAACAACTATCTGACTGAAATACAGGTGCTGGTCGACGCGGCGACTGGCGATTGAAACATCAAGTTCCAATCGGGGTGGATTCGTAAAGCGGCAAGCAAGCTTAATAGAAAAAGACCCGCGAAGGAATAACCGTCGCGGGCCTTGATGATGGAACGGGAACTCTTGTTGAGTCGATCGACCGTTTACGCGAACGGGCTGTACTGTCCCGGAACCGGCACCGGGTACATTCCGTCTTCACCCGGCGCGGTCGGTGGTTTGGTATCGATGGTGTATTCATCGATGCCGGGGCAGAGGTCGCGGCCCTTCTCGAGCAGCTCGTCCCATTTGATGACCTTGGCGCTGTAACAGGCTTCGCGTCCGAGGATTGCCGTGAACGTCGAGTAGGCACCGTACTCGCCTTCGTTGTAGATCTCACCACGGCCCAGTGCCGCGATGAGGTCGTTTTGTTCCTGTTGGTGACCGCGTTGACGATTCTTCTTGTCGAACTGCCATGCCTGGCCGCCGGTCGGCATGATCTTGGAGCCTGACACGTCCGCGATGCCTTTGGTGCCGTGGGCGAATTCGGCGACTTCGGTCCACGATCCCTTTAGGTGCCGACCTTGGCTAAACATTTTTGATCCGTCACGGAACGTGTACTCACAAAAAGTGTGGTCGAAGATCTGGCTCTTTGTGGCGTCGCCGTCCATTCGTTGCCCGCGGCCACCCATGCC
>JBCBLJ010000428.1:0-7029 GCA_038520195.1 Planctomycetota bacterium | reverse complement strand
GTGGCGTTGCTGCCGTTGACGTCGATTTTGCTGAACATTGGGAAGGAGACGCCGTAGTTTTCGCTGCAGAAGCTCTTGATGTCGGCGTTGGAGCCGGGTTCTTGGGAGCCGAACTGGTTGCAGGGGAAACCGAGGACGACGAAGCCTTTTTCCTTGTACTTTTTGTAGAGCGATTCGAGTCCGGCGTAGTGGGGCGTCAGGCCACACTTGCTGGCAGTGTTCACGATCAGGACGACGTTGCCTTCATAGTCTTCGAGGTCGACCTCTTTTCCGTCGATGTCGTTGACTTTGAAGTCCAAGGCGCACTCGTGCTCGCCTTTCTCGTGGTGATCCGCGACGGCCATGGTGGTGAAAGCTCCGAGCAGCAGGAGGGCAGGAAAAATGCGATTCATGGGGCTCACGTGGGACTTTGAGGGTGTTGTCGGCATCTCGATTGCCGGATGGTGGGCGAACTCGGTCCGCCATTGGGGCGGAGAGTGCGTTTCGAAAGACAAATTTCGAGTTCTCGCAGGAGTATACCGGGGGTGCTAGTGGCGACGGCGGTTCATGCGGATTACGTTCCCTTTTTCCCGACGGCGGCGACGATTGCCTTGACCCCAGTAGTCTTCCTACGCAGCATTCGCGTTTCCCCAAGATATTGCCTTACGCCGACCGACACACCCTCCCATCTCGGAGCCTACGAATGGAACATGCACGTGGAAAACTAATGCTCGCGAGTTTCTTGACGCTGGTCGCATCCGGCGTCGGATTCGCGACCCGAACGGCGGCCGGTGGTCCCTGGGAACGCGAATTCAATCTCGGCGGCGAGGAGTTCGGGGCGATTCTCGGAGCGGGCTTCTTGGGTTTTGGCCTGATGATTTTCTTTGGCGGAATTCTCGTGGAGAAGTTCGGCTACAAGAAGTTGATGGTTTTGGCGTTTGGGCTTCACCTCGTCAGTGCGGTGATGCTGTTCGCCGCCAATCCACTGTTCGATGCGTGGCGCGAGTCTGATCCAGATACCGCGACTGACAAGGTTTTCAATCTTCTTTTCTACAGTGCCTTTATCTTTTCGATTTGCCAGGGGCTTTACGAGGCGGTGATCAACCCATTGATCGCGCAGCTTTACCCGGACAACAAGACACACTATTTGAACATTCTTCACGCCGGTTGGCCCGCCGGAATGATCATCGGCGGTCTCTTCGCCGCCGGTTTCATCGGTGAGAACTGTTGGTTTGTCGAGCTACCGTGGCAATGGTCTCTTGCCAGTTTTGCGCTCTTTGTCATCGCGTACGGAGTGATGATTCTTCCCGAGAAACTACCGGAGACGGTTGGCGAGAGCAGTGGCAATTTTGGAACGGTTTTCGCCTGTTTTGCTTCGGTTCCGTTCCTCGTTTTGATCGTCTTGCACGCGCTCATCGGCTACATGGAACTCGGCGTCGATTCTTGGATGACGAAGCTGATGGAGAACCTGCTTCCGAATTCGATTTTGATCTTGGTCTATACCTCGCTCCTCATGTTCGTTCTGCGATTCTTCGCCGGGCCGATCGTTCACCGAGTGAACCCCATCGGGCTACTCCTTGGGAGCTCAGTGATTGCCTGTCTCGGACTGCTATGGCTCGGTTCGCCCATCGAGAGCGTTGCGGTGATCTTCGTCGCCGCCACTTTCTATTCCTTCGGAAAAGCTTTCTTGTGGCCAACGATGCTTGGCGTCGCCGGCGAGAGGTATCCTCGAAGTGGTTCCGTTGCGATGGGAGCGCTTGGTGCCGCCGGGATGCTCTGTGTTGGCCAGATCGCAGGACCGCGCATCGGTACGCAACAAGGCTACGAGATGAGTCGTAACCTCGAAGAGACTGCGCCCGAGACGTTTGAACGCTACGCAGCGCCGGAGGCAGTGAACGGTTGGGGCTACGAGTACCGACCCCTCGACGCCGCAAAACTGAACGCCGCCAATGGAGCAGAACTGGAAGATGGCGCCCCAAAGTCGACCGATATGATCAGTGACGCAGCGTTGATCGCCGACGAAGACAAAGCGGCATTGATTGAGAATGCGGGAACTGATTTCAAAGCAGTGCAGGATTCTTACCTATTCGGCGGGCGACGAGCGCTGACTCTGACGTCGTACATACCCGGTGCCATGACCGTTGGTTTTCTTCTTCTGTTCATCTATTACGCGGCTATCGGCGGCTACAAGGTGATCGATCCCGAAACGGGCGAGCCGGTGGAGCACGGTGCCGACGAATCGGATGACCGAATGACGGGGGTCGACGACGCGGGCAACGAGTACGCGAACTCGCAAGAATAAGATGGCTCCTTAGCGGTAGCTCCTGAGAATTGATTCTGTGAACGCCCTGGTCGTTTGGCCAGGGCGTTTTTGTTTCAGCAGGCGGCACTTGCTCCCCTCAGCAAGTCGCTCAAGAGAGTTTAGAATCTCGCGAGTTGAGGCCCGTCCATCTTCCCCGAATGAATGATCCCTGTGTTACGCACCCACACCTGCGGTGAACTCCGCAAAGAAAACGTTGGTCAGGAAGTCACACTTTGCGGATGGGTAGAGAACAAACGAGACCATGGGGGTGGCGTTTTTATCGACCTTCGTGACCGTTACGGACTCACGCAGGTGGTCATCGGGCCTCCCGAAGCCGACCAAAAGCTGATCGATGAGGCGGGCCGGATTCCCGCCGAAAGCGTCATCCTGGTCCGCGGAAAGGTCGCTGACAGGCTCGAAGGCAAGGTCAATGAAAAGATGGACACTGGCGAGATCGAAGTCCGCTGTCCCGTTCTTGAGGTGCTCAATGCCTGCCAGACGCCGCCGTTCACGCCGAGCCAAACCGACTTGCCCGGCGAAGACTTGCGATTGAAGTATCGTTTTCTGGACCTGCGTCGCGCCGAAATGCAGCGAGCCATGGTCTTGCGCAGCACCATTATCAAGACGATGCGCGACTACTTCGCCGAGCACGACTTTATCGACGTTGAGACACCGATCCTCGGTCGCAGCACGCCGGAGGGCGCTCGCGACTACCTCGTGCCAAGTCGCGTTCATCCGGGTGACTTCTACGCGCTGCCGCAGTCGCCACAGCTCTACAAGCAGATTTTGATGGTCGCCGGTTTTGACCGCTATGTGCAGGTCGCGAAGTGCTTTCGCGACGAAGACCTGCGCGCCGACCGGCAACCCGAGTTCACTCAGTTGGACTTGGAGATGTCCTTCGTCGACGCCGAAGATGTCATGAACCTGATCGATGGTCTCGTGGCGCGAACGGCCAAGGAAGTCTTAGGCAAAGACGTGCAGTTGCCGCTGCCCAAGATGACCTACGAGGAGGCGATGCGCCGCTTCGGCCACGACGCGCCCGACTTGCGATTCGGAATGGAGATCACCGATGTGACTTCGGTCGCCAAGAAGACCGAGTTCCGCGTCTTTCGAGGGACCGCCGACGCGGGCAACTTTGTTCGAGGCATCCGCGTCGAACAAGCCGCGGAGAAGTATTCGCGACGCCAAATCGATGAACTCACCGAGTTCGTCAAAGAGTATGGCGCGAAAGGGCTCGCGTGGTTCCGCGTCGAGGAAGACGGTTCGCTTTGGAGTCCGGTCGCCAAAAACTTTGAGGAAGCCCACCTCGCCGAGATCAAGTCGCTGATGGCCGGCGAGCCGGGTGACTTGCTGATGTTCTTGGCCGATAGCTGGGACGTGACCTGCAAAGGGCTTTATGCGCTTCGCAAGCGACTGGGCGCCGAATTGGAACTCTATGACCCCGATGCGCTGCACTGCAGTTGGGTGACCGAGTTTCCGATGTTCGAACGCGACGAAGAGTCGGGGCGGTGGGTCGCGATGCACCACCCGTTCACCGCCCCCTTGGCAAGCGATCTGGAAAAACTGTCTTCGGCGCCGGAATCTTGTCACGCGCAAGCGTACGACTTGGTGATCAACGGTAGCGAGGCGGGCGGGGGAACGATTCGGATTCACGATCAACAGACGCAATCACAGGTCTTCGAGTTGCTCGGAATCGATGAGGCGACCGCCGAGGACCGCTTCGGTTTCCTGCTCAACGCCCTTCGCTTCGGGGCGCCGCCGCACGGCGGAATCGCACTGGGGGTGGACCGCTGGGTCATGCTTTTCGCGGGCTTGGACAACATCCGCGAAGTGATCGCGTTTCCCAAAACCCAGCGCGCCTCGGATTTGATGACTGAGGCACCCGGCGAAGTCGACACCCAGCAGTTGACTGAACTACATTTGAAGTCGCTCGCCCAGAAAGCTGCGTCGCCGGAAGCGTAGCGCGTGCATGAGACTTCAACCCTCCAAGGTGATTCAAATGAGACGACGAGAGGCCATTCAAACCGCGGCGGCATTTGGTGTCTTCGGCTCGATCGCGAGTACGGCCCGCGCGGAGAAAGGCACGGCCGACAAGCCGTGGATTCGGAAGACGCTAAAGATCGGGATGATCAAGGTCAAAGGATCTCTTGCAGACAAGTTCGCTGCCGCGAAAGCCGCGGGATTTGAGGGCGTCGAAGTGAACGTGCCCGGCGTCAATGTCGACGAGGTCACGGCCGCCGCGAAGGAGGCTGGAATCATTGTCGACGGCAGCGTCATCAATTCGCATTGGAGCATCCGTCACACCGATCCAGATGCTGCGGTCCGAGCCAAGGCGCTCGATCACCTCAAGCGTGGCCTGGAGGAAACCGCGGGCGTCGGCGGTGACTCGGCACTGTTGGTCGCGGGACATGGTAAGGACGGAGCTCCCGAAGTCGTTCGCGCGCGATCGATCGAAAACATCAAGTTGGCGCTGCCGACGGCAGAGAAGTTCAAGGTCCCGATCTTAATTGAGAACGTCTGGAATCATTTTTTGTACGACCATGGAGGTGGCCAAAATCAAAGTGCTCAGCCATTAGCGGACTTCATTGACGTCTTCGATTCGCCCTGGGTTGGCGTTCAGTTCGATCTTGGGAACCACTGGAAATACGGTGACATCGCGGGTTGGATTCGCACGCTCGGTCCCAGGATCAAGAAGCTCGATATCAAGGGATTCTCGCGCGCCGCCGATCGCTTCACAAAGATCACCGAAGGCGACGTCGACTGGGTCGGCATCGAGGCGGCGCTACGTGAGGTCGGGTTTCAAGGTTGGTGTGCCGCCGAAGTCGGTGGTGGGGACATCGATCGGCTCAAGGAAGTCGCCGGTCACATGGAAGCCGCTCTCCACTGCACGGTGAGCAAATGAGCGAATCGAATCGTGAATCCGCGAGCATTCATGTTTCGGTTATGCCAGAGGAGGTCGTTCAATGGATCGCCGCGTCCAAACCGCGAATCGTGATTGACGGTACGTACGGCGGAGGTGGTCATTCGCGACGTCTGTTGGAGGTCGTCCCCGAGGACGGACTGGTGATCGGGATCGACCGTGATCCAAGCGTTCTGAGCCGTGTCGAGTCCGAACCACACGATGATCGGCTTAGCGTTTTTCTGGGTAGCTATGAGCGTGCGGGTCGAGCGCTCGAGCACAGCGGATTCTCAAAGGCCGACGGAATGGTGCTGGACCTGGGGCTTTCCAGCGACCAACTCGCCGACCGCGATCGTGGGTTCAGTTTCCGAGAGGACGGTCCGTTGGACCTTCGATTTGATCCCGAGACCGGGATTTCGGCCGGCGATTGGCTCGCACGCAAGTCCGAAAAAGAGATCGCCGACGCCATTTACACTTACGGAGAGGAAAGGTTTAGTCGCCGAATCGCGCGGGCAATCACGGAGCGGGCACGCGCCCGGTCACCGGTTCGAACCGTCAACGAACTCGTTGAGATTTGTCGTCGTTGTGTGCCACGATCGAAGAATCACGATATCCATCCCGCGACCCGAACGTTTCAAGCGTTGCGGATCGCCGTGAACGATGAGCTTGCGATCTTGACGCGGACGTTAGCGGAGGCTCCCGAGTGGTTGCGACCTGGAGCACGCGTCGCTGTGATTAGCTTTCACTCGTTGGAAGATCGGATCGTCAAGGTCGCATTCCGCGACGACGACCGATGGCGGGTGCTCACTCGCAAACCTGTTGCGCCCTCGGAAAGCGAAGTCGACGGCAATCCAAGATCGCGCAGTGCAAAGCTACGTGTTGCCGAACGCATTTAGACGTCGATTGACAAAGCTGTGACGTCGATTGACAAAGCTGTGACGTCGATTGACAAAGCTGTGACGTCGATTGGCAAAGCTGTGACGTCGATTGGCAAAGCTGTGACGTCGATTGACAAAGCTGTGACGTCGATTGGCAAAGCTGTGACGTCAGCGAGCGTTCGCGACCGGGCACGTCGTGTACCCGGCCCGTGAGGTTTTCGGAGACGGCAGTAAGCGGAGGAAATCCAAGCCATCAACGATGTCAGCCCGTGGCCGCAAGCTGACCGC
The DNA here is from genome assembly GCA_038520195.1 of Planctomycetota bacterium. Taxonomy (GTDB): domain Bacteria; phylum Planctomycetota; class Planctomycetia; order Pirellulales; family Pirellulaceae; genus Stieleria. Next base: position 683 of record JBCBLJ010000428.1, on the reverse strand, counting down.
GACAACCTCACACAAAGGCGAACTCGCGGACGAAATGGGTCGAGAACGTGAAATAACCCGCGACACTCGTTGGGGATGCAAATCTTTAGATAGCAATGACTTACGAGTGGATTCGGGAACGCGACCGAGGTGGCCGGTTCGCCGTCATCGACAGCCTTAGATTACGCGGTCAGCAGACTCGGTCAACCGCAGATTCTGGAGATTTGGATCAGCGTCAGCCACCGGTTGGCTTTAACTCTTTAAGTCTGTGAAGGTTAAGCTCAGACGGGTGAATCGCGGACTTTTTTTCCCGTTTCATCCAAGCCGGCATCTCCGGGCATCGACCGCGAATTGGGACGCGGGGCTGTAGCGGTTGTGGGTAACCTGTCAGTAATTAGAGGCAGGTGCCTTGCTGCTATTCGCGGCTGATCCAGGGGTTGTCGATATCGGAGATTTCGACCTCGTCGGTGACAAATTTGACGATTTCGGGAATCACACTCTTTGAACGTTTGATCAGGTCAGGACCACCCAGGGGGTCCTTCACGGTCAGCAGGGTGAGGTCCTCGGGGTCGAGCCCACCGGCCATCTTACGTTTATTGACGCCGATTCGTTTGTGGATGCGGACGCTGTCGCTCTCCTCTTTGGAGCCCGTTCCGTAGATGATCATCGTCGGCAGGCTGGCGACGTTCCGGTCCTGGAGGATG
>JBCBLJ010000460.1:0-6708 GCA_038520195.1 Planctomycetota bacterium | reverse complement strand
GTCTCGGCGGGCGACGTGCTCTTGGTGGAAACCAGCTTCTCGGCAGAGTCCATTTCGCGATTCCGAGCCGCCTCGCGAATGGATGTGAGTTTCCGCTGCACCGCTTGCCGCGAGGCACGATCCCGCTTGACGCGACTCGCGTTACGTTGCTCGATCTTCCATCGCCTGTACTCCGCGTCGTTTTCCAACACGAGCATTGACGCGTAGGGCGACACGATGGAGTAGCCTTCGCTAAGGCGGACGATCTCCTCTTGGTGCGAGGCCTTGCCGCTGCGTTCCTCACCGAGCAATCGAGTGATGCGTTTCTGTGCCCACATGCGTTCGATTTCGCTGTTGCCTTGGTCCCCCATCGGAAACTGGACCTGGACTGTTTGCTGCCAGGGACTGCCTTGAATCCGCCCCGTCAGCGTGACTTCGACGGCGCCTCCTTCGCCGTATCGTCCGAACATCCGAAGCGGCGTGCCGTAGAACAAGTCGCCCAACGGTTTTGGCTCTCGCGTCGCCACCGAGTCGCCTTCAAAACAAACGGTGACACTCTCAATCGCGGGACGAACAAGTTTCTGCCGCATCAATTGAGCTTGTCGCGCGAAACTGTCCTCGGTGGAAACGAATGCGGCCAAGCCACCGGCGTCTCGTGCCATTTGCTCAAGCAGCGGTCGATTGACTTCATTGCCAACGCCGATGCAAAAGACGCGGACTCCATCGGGACGAGCATTGATCAAACGAAGCAACTCGGCCTGCTCACCGGTTTCGGTCATTCCGTCACTCAGGAGCACCACGTTGAGCGGCCGATCGGGATCGCGGTAGGAATAGGCGCGCGACAGCGCGGGCTGCAAGACGGTGCCGCCGCGGGCGCGTTGACGACCAAAGAACTTCCGCGCCGCGGACAGTTTGTCGAGGTTGGCAGCCTGCAAGTTTCCGAACAGCGGCGTCGGCTCAAGGTTGAAGGCCAGACACTCGAATCGATCTTCCGATGACAGCGAATCAATGAAGGCTGTCAGGCTCCGCTGGCTGAGTGCGAGTTTTTCGTCGTGAGCCATGCTGCCGGAGATGTCCAGCAGGAACACGTAGTCCATCGCTTGAGCGGTCTCACTCAAGTCTTCGCCGGGCGTGAGTGTCATCATGAAGTAACCTTCCTCGCCTGGCGGTCGACTGGTTACCAGGTCCAGACCCGTTCGCGACCGTTGGGTGTGGATGGCGATCACAACGTCGCGTGACAGCTCGCCGCCTTTCATCTCCATCGCAGCTTGCGCGTAGTCTTCACGGTGGCTGACGACGACGAAGTCATCGCCGTGAGACTCGCTGCGAACGTCTTCGATCGGAACCTCGCTTTTGACGTCCAGATGAAAGGAGAACCGGCCGTGAACACGGGTATCGACTGGTCTGCCGCCGGCGACACTGGCCAGCGGATACACGTAAGTCGCCCAATCGTGATCGATGTCGAGCTCCTGGTAGTACTCGATCCGGACGCGTTGTTCGGCGCCGGCGGGGATCGGAAAAATGCGCATCTCGAATGTCTTGAAGTCGACTTGCTCGAGCAATCCTGGATCGCGTCGTTGACGCTTGTAGCTGTTGTAGATTTCCCGTGCTCGCTGCTTCTCGACGACCTCGCCGATCATCTCTTTGCCGCCGATCCACATGCTGAAGTTCGAGACGCTCGCGCTGCGGGGCACGGGAAATGTGTAGAGTGCCTCGACTTGCCGATTCTCGGTGTTGACGAAGACTTGATCAATTTGAGTCACGGCGACGGAATTGTTGATGGTGACCCGGACATCCTGCTGCTTGATTTCAAGTACGCCTCCAAATCCGCCATCGGCGACGAGCAGACCGGCCGCGGACGCTGGTTCGGCGAGGGTGCTCGCCAGCGCGATCGCACTCCATCCAAGGGTGCAGACCCACTTTGAGTTTCGAAACATCACTGGGCTCCGAGGAGTTTGGGTTAGGACGGTTTCCGGCATCCGGAGGAAGAGCCCTTTCGTCGGAGGAGGGTACGCCCGTTTTTTGCAGCCTTGCGATTTTTGCTCCCGGCTTCACTTCGGTGAGCAAACTCCCCAACATGTAGCGGTTCATCCCCGTTCTCCCCTGAGCCCGCCATGTCCGCGATCGATGACCTGTTTGTCGAGTTGAAGTCCGCCAAACGCAAAGCGTTGATGCCCTTCATTACCGCCGGGGATCCGAATATGGACGTTACCGCGGCGGTTCTGGAGAAGCTTTCGGCGGCGGGCGCGGACCTGGCCGAGATCGGCATCCCGTACAGTGATCCGATCGCCGATGGGCCAGTGATCCAGGCTTCGTATCAGCGTGCACTGGACAACGGTTTCCGGCTCGAGCAGGCGCTGTCGCTCGGGACGTCGAAATCGGCCACCGTCGGGATTCCGCTCGTGACCATGGTCAGCTACGCGATCGTGCATCGGATCGGACTGGAGGCTTATGTTCAACAAGCCAAGTCGGCGGGGTACGCCGGAGCGATCGTGCCCGACTTGCTTGTCGAAGAGGCCGAAGCGTTCGCGAAGGTTTGCCGCGAGGCCGACTTCAGCCTCATCCAGTTGGTCACGCCGACGACGCCGAGGGAACGCCAAGTGCAGATCGCGAATTCATCATCAGGCTTTCTCTACTATGTGTCGGTGACGGGCATCACCGGCGAACGGACCGCACTGCCGGCCGACTTGGTCGACAACGTCGCTTGGCTGCGAGGGCAAACGGAACTTCCGATCTGCATCGGTTTCGGGATTAGTGGCCGTGAGACGGCGGCCAAGCTCGCGCCGGTCTCGGACGGCCTGATCGTTGGCTCGGCCATTGTGCGTCGGATCGCCGAGCAGACGTCCGCCCAGGGCGCTGCCGAGGCCGTTTCTTCGTTCGTCGCGGAACTGCGTGAAGCGATCGACTCGGCTTGATGGCGCGACGGAGTTCGTGTCGGGGAAAATGGGTTGACTCTGCGGCGTTGCAAGGCTGATTCAGCAGCAAAATCGGAAAAAACCTACCTTGCCGGATCACCGATCGCCGACACCAACACCAGACCGGTCCGAAAGGATTTCCGGAGGCGTTGTGCCACCCGTTTAACGAGAGTCCCGCGAACGTTTCGGGTGGCTCTTGGATGCGCCTCGGCCGGAGCGATTTGGAACTGTAGGAGACATTTCCCATGCGACGAAAGTATCTCGGATTGGCGATCGCAGCGATCACCGCACTGAGCCCGGCAGCGGCGTTCGGCGGTGACCGTGAGATCGCCGAACAAATCATGACCCGCCTGAAGAGTTCCCGTGACGCGGGAACGCTCAAGAATTTCACGCTGGACATGAAGGTGGACCAAGGCAAGGTGTTGTTCCGCGGCAGCGTGAACGCCGAAGAACAAAAGCTCTTGGTCCTCAAAGCTGCCAACGGAATCGAAGGCATCAACGAAGTGATCGATGAGGTCACAGTGAAGGCCGCCGCGCCTCAGCCGAAGGTGGCACGACCACCCGCAAAACGCGTCGCCGTCAAAAACACTGGCGCGTCGATTCGCGAGATGCTGGCGAAAGATGTGGCGCAAACGGCAGAGCCAGCTGTCAAGCAGGCACGTCCTGCGTTGCCCGTCTTGGAGATCGCACCCGGTGCCGTGAAACCGACCGCTGCGGTTGAACTGGCGGCCCCGGCTGCCGGCGGCGTGAGCGACCAGCAAGTCGTCGCGGGTGTCGTTAAAGCACTCGGCGAAGCTCAAAAGTCCGGCCGACTGAAGGGTTTCGGCGTCGATGTGAAGTGCAGCGGCGGAGTGGTCACGTTGCATGGCCGAGCCAGCTCGCAAGGCCAACGCAGCGAGATCGTTCGCATCACCGAAGCCGTCAATGGCGTGCAGGGTGTGAGCGAGTCGATCAGCGTCGCGGCGAAGCCGGCTCCGAATCCGGTCCCGGCGCAACTCGCCAGCAACCGCATGGCGCCGGTCAACGTCGATCCTGTACCGACGATGGCAGCGCCTTTGGCACCGGCCTATCCCGCCGCGGCTCAAATGTCGCCGGCTCCAATGATGGGCACTCCCGTCAGCGGTCCGGTCGTTGGTCAACCGATGCCGATCAATTACGGTGCAACCGCCGGTGCTCCGCGATACGAAGCCCCGAACCTGCCCAACTACGCATGGCCAGGATACTCGGCGTACCCGAACTACGCGGCCCTGACGTATCCTCAGCAGTACAGCCCTTCGGCATGGCCTTACATCGGCCCGTTCTATCCCTACCCCCAAGTTCCGCTTGGATGGCGACGCGTGTCGCTGGAATGGGATGACGGTTGGTGGTACCTCGATTTCACCGACAAGTAAGTCGAGACCCACGACGACAGTTCTTCATCGCAACCGCCGAGGCCTTCCGCCTCGGCGGTTTTTTCATTGGTGACGCCGTACATTAGCGACGCCGTGAAACATGCCTGATGCTTGCGAATCGGCAATTCTCCCTGATTATCCGCAAGATCCGCATAAGTTCACACGATAAGACTGTTACAAGCGGAATCCAGCCGCGTTGCTTGCGCGGAATTCGTTATCGAACCACGGAAGGTTGCTCGGATGACCAACTCGACGAACAGTCAAACTAAGAACGCCGCAGGTGCGGCCTCCAAGCGAAAGAGCCGTCCGTCGCTCACTCGCAACGTAACGCTCGCCGCACTCGCGCTGGCCGCGATCAGTTCAACGGGCTGCTACGGAATCAATACGGGCACCAGCCTCGGCTTCCTCGGCTTCCCATTGCCGGTGAGCCCCTACTACCAACACAAGGCGGAAGAGGACTTCTGGAAGCACGAACGCTATGAGCGCGTCCCGATCCTCGGCCCCACCACCGCTGGCGGACCTCCGGTCGCACTCGATCCGCCAACCGATGACGAAGTCATGCACGCCCTGGAGGAGGCTCGTCCGATTCAAGGCGGCATCCCGCTGCTCTACGAGAAGCAACGAAACGATGTCCGAATCATCAAGGAAAAGATCGCCGACTACGTCGATCCGCCCCGAGTGATTCCGCTCATCGGCCCGGCTCAATTGCACCATGCCCACTACAAGTGCACGATCTACTTCGAAGAGAAAACCTTCGTCGGCTATCCCGTACCGCACACGCTTCACGACCGCGAAGCAGTGGAAGTCGTCTACATCGACCACAACCACTTTCACATGGTCGGCGATGTTGAGCCCTACACGACTCCGACGCTGTAGCGTCGTCAGGCTCTGATTCCGCAAACAAAAAGCGACCGCGAAACCGCGGTCGCTTTTTTCATGCGCCGATGTTGTTTGCGACTCGGCACAGCAATGACGCAAACACGCCAAGCCAAAATCAAAAAAGTCAATCGAAATCGAAAAATAGGGTGGCGTGAAACAGCATTCGAACAGCCTCTCCGACTAGGGTGCTCACTGCTCAACTGTTCCCCTAGAGTTAGGCGACACCCCCTCATTGCAAGGTTTTGGCGGGTGCGGCTCGTTTAGGGGCAAACTTACGAGACGTAAGGAGGCGTCGCCGCACCCGCTTTCTTTCGTTTGGGAAATGAACGCTTGTGAGTGGGCTTTTGTGGAGGGTATTTTGGTAGCCGCCTGCCTTACTCGCTCACCGTGAATGTCGTACGCACCCACAATGTCGACTGATCTCTCACCGACGGACCGCTCCTTGGTCGTCATGGTTCGAGACGGTGACGAGCAAGCCGCCAATCTGCTCTACGAGCGATACGCGCGGCGAGTCCTTGGCTTGGTGCGAGCCAAGCTCGGGGCCCGGCTGAGTTCAATGACGGAACCGGAGGACATCGTTCAGTCCGTCTTTAAGAGCGTCTTCCGGGGCATGCAATCGGGTAACTACGATGCCCCGCCCGGCGAAACGCTCTGGAATCTGCTTGCGGTCATTGCGGTAAACAAGCTCCGCAATAAGGCGAACCACCACGCCGCTCAGTGTCGCGATTCCAGCCGCAACATCCCACTCGATCTTGGCGACGACGGTATCACCTTGGCGATCGACCAAGCCTCCATCGAGTTCTTTGAAATCTGCGTGCGTGAGTCGCTGGAACTCCTGCGACCGAGTCATCGTGAAATCCTCTCGATGCGCGTTCAAGGCCATAGCATCGACGAAATCAAAGAGAAGACCGGGCGAAGTCGCCGCACCATCGAACGAAGCTTACAGAAGAGCCGTGAGTTGCTCGCGGAATCACTCCTCAACTCGCAGTAGGTCAACTCGCAGCAGGTCGACCGTCACGCTTCGGGGGTCAAAGGCAGCTCTTGCCGCGCATCCCCTAGCGAGGAGTTCCGTGGAGACAATGGGCGACGATTCCAAGGCGGATCGCGTGAAACGCCGGGCGGAACACTGGCGGCCGAACGCCACGACATGTCTTGAGAAGATTCGCGAGCAAATGGTAGAGGCCGTTCGGCGTCGCGGATCGCAAACTTGAACCGGGTTTCAATTTTTCTCCAAAACGGTGGCGGACTCCAGCTGCGTTCTTGCTCATCACCATGTGATACGTAGGTCACGCGGCGTGCGATGGGGTATCGCAACACTGAATCAGGTTGATGGATGATTCACCAAGCACAATCGGATCGCCTGGACGACGCAATCGACGAATTCGAAGAGACTTGGTCTTCGGATTCGCGATGGAAGATCGAGCCTCTACTCGAGCGGTATGGATTGGTCGAAAGCGATGAAGCGATCGCGGAGTTGATTCGAATCGACATTGAGCTTCGCTACGAACATGGTTTGACCGCAGACCTCGAGGACTACTTTGGAC
>JBCBLJ010000637.1:0-5036 GCA_038520195.1 Planctomycetota bacterium | reverse complement strand
CTGCATGGGAATCGATGACCGTCGACTGAGCTACAAATTCCAGGGGTTGGAACAGCGTTTGACAGGCGTCGAGGCGCCCCGTGTCGTCCGCGAACTGCTGGCTTGACTCGCAAACTCGGTGACGGATCCGCCGCACGATCGGCCATTGTGAGGTCGAATGAGGTGGTCGGAGTTCATTTCATCTTGGTTTCGGCAGCCCCGGCCTTTTGAAAGTGGCACGCCTCGGCCACTTGATTTATACCTATTGCTCCCGCTGGGCGCACCGACGCGGGATTTTCACACCCCTCAAGCCAGAGATTCAACACGATGCGAAAGAAGATCACAACGGCACTGGTTTGCGCCATCGCGTTCGCGTTCATGGGCATGCCAGCCATGGCCGACGATGACGACGACAAAGAGCCGAAGTACACGATCAAGCAAGTCATGAAGGGAGCCTTCAAAGGGAGACCCGCACTGGTCAAGAAAGTCGGCGGTGGCGACGCTTCGGAGGAAGAAGCGAAAAAGCTCTACGAGATGTTGGTCGCACTGTCGAAGAACACACCCAAGAAAGGCGAGAAAGATAACTGGAAAAAGCTTACCGGAGCTTTGGTGAAAGCCTCTAAGGGAGTGGTCGACGGTGACGCCGACGCGGGAAAAATGTTGTTGAAAGCGGCAAACTGCAAGACCTGTCACGATTCGCACAAGTAAGCGAACTGCTCTCTTCGAATCCGATGGCGATCTACGCCCGTGCGGCTCAACCGCGCGGGCGTTTTCATTTTGCGCCCTGCGTTTCCTGCGTGTTGACTCCTCGACCAATTGACGTCCGCGCTGTCACGTTTAATGATCTGGTTCCGCGTCGGGCCATTCGCTCGTCAGTGATATTGATGCTTTTCGTCTGTGGCGAGCCAAGTTCACGCGGAGATTCAATGGGCTTTCGAAGCGAACCTGAGTTTCATGAACACCGTCGAAACAACACTGAAAGCCGCGAAGTCGCTGATTCCCATTGGCAATGAATTCCACGCACGCGGTTGGTCGGTGGGCACCAGCAGCAACTACAGCCGTGTGGTTTCGCAGGAGCCGTTGCAGTTAGTCGTCACCGCGAGTGGCAAGGACAAGGGGCGATTGACCGAAAGTGACTTCGCGCGAGTCGATGCGAGCGGGAAACCGATCGATGCGGACGCGCCCAAGTCCTCTGCCGAAACGTTGCTTCATGTTGCGATCGCTCAGCAGTTTCCAAGCGTCACGGCGATTCTGCACACTCACAGTATCTGGGGCACCTTGCTGTCGCGCCGGTTCGGCGATGCCGGCGGGTTCACGCTCGCCGGTTTTGAAATGCTGAAGGGACTTGAGGGAATCAAGACTCATGAAACGCGGTACTTCGTCCCCATCTTCGAGAACACACAAGACATCCCCACGTTAGTGGCTCAGCTCGAGGCTCGATTTTCCGTCGGCGACGAAGCCGAGGACGCGATTCATCACGGATTCCTGATTCGGGGCCACGGGCTTTACACCTGGGGAGACGATTTATTCGCAGCTCGACGACACATTGAAATCTTCGAATTCCTTTTCGAGTGTTTTGCACGTGAGCAAGGCTTGGGTTAGCCCGAACGCGACCTCTTTTGCTTTGTGCTCCGGCATACTCGGAGAATGAAGTGGTGAATGCCTGATCGGACCCGTCTTGCTCCGATTCGACAGTGGTCCTGTCCGCCAAACCACGGTGAAAGCAGGGGCTCCGACGTTTGATGGCTGACAGGCTCAACCGACCTCGCTAAACTGCCGTGTCAGGAACGGTCGCCACGGTTGGCATCGGCCCCTCTTTTTTCGTTGCTTTCTGGGTTGTCTCATGGCTCGCATCACCATCGAAGATGAAAACCGCGTGATCGAAGAGGTCGATCAAATCGTTGACTTCCTCAAACCGTTTGGCATTTGGTACGAGAACTGGGCCGTCGAAGGAAGAGTCAGCGAAAACGCTGACAACGACGAGATTCTGACCGCCTATGCACCCGAAATCGAACGACTCAAAGAGCGTGGCGGATTCGTGACCGCCGACGTCATCAATGTGACGCCCGAGACGCCCAACCTGGATGCGATGCTCGCCAAGTTCGACAAAGAACACACGCATAGCGAAGACGAAGTGCGTTTCACGGTACGTGGCAGCGGTGTGTTTCACATCCACCCCGAAAACGGCCCCGTGTTCGCTGTTCAGGTCGAGAGCGGTGACTTGATCAATGTCCCCGCTGGAACGAAGCACTGGTTCAATCTTTGCAGTGATCGAACCATTCGCTGCATTCGATTGTTCGAAGACCAGAGTGGCTGGACGCCCGAGTATGTCGAAGAGGGAGTCCACGAGGGATACAAGCCAATGTGTTTCGGTCCCAACTACGTGGATGCCGAGCCGGACGAACCTGTCTTGAAGATTTGATGTCCGACGAAGCGACTTTCCGCGGGGTGTTGCTGGACATCGAAGGCACCACCTCGTCGATCAGCTATGTCTTCGACGTCATGTTTCCCTATGTGAGGGAACATCTGGCGAGTTATCTTACGGGACACATCGCCGATGAGGCTTGCCTCGACGCGTGCCTTCAAATGGCATCCGACGCCGGTGCGAGTCCCGTTGAATCGTTCTTCGGAGCAACACCGTCTAGTCCCGAAGGTCACTCGGCGATCATCGCACACGTGAATGACTTGATGGATCGCGACGTCAAGTCGACCGGATTGAAGCGGCTACAGGGGCTGATTTGGGAGAACGGATTCCGCTCCGGCGCGCTGTCGGCCCACGTCTATCCTGATGTTCGCCCCGCGCTCCAGCGGTGGCGCGATACCGGACGGCGGATGTGGATCTATAGCAGCGGAAGCGTCCACGCCCAAAAGCTGTTTTTCGGTCACTCAATCGAAGGCGATCTACTGCCGTTTTTCGAGGGTCACTGGGACACAAAGGTTGGTGGGAAAAAGGAACCCAGCTCTTATCAAGCGATTGCGTCCGAGATTCAACACACCTCAGGCATCTCGGTTGGCGACGTGCTTTTCGTGAGTGATGTTCCCGCAGAATTGGATGCGGCGGCTACCGCGGGTATGAAAACACGGCTTGCGATCCGCCCGGGGAATCATGCCGTCGATGACTCATGCCCTCATCGATCGATTCAATCCTTCGATGAGATCGAATGATGGGGTCACTTTAAGAGGCGTCCCAGAATCCCACGCTTTCGTCGTTGTGTTTGCGACGTCGGCGGCTCACTCGGCTTGGCGTTAGTGCCTTGGCTATTTCGCGGAAACAGAACCGAGAAAAGACCTCGCTTCTCTAGTGGCTCCGAGCCGACGTTGTTTGGAGTTGCTTTCGATGCTTCCAGCAATTCGTCGACCTCCCGCGGCTGTTGGCCATCGGGATCAAAATGAAAGGGGCTTGGTAGGGCGTCCGGTGCCGGGGGAGTCCGATCGCTAACCGTGACACCATGCCGGACCGGAGGAGGCAATTGCGGAACATCCGCGTGCGACGTCGAATTCCGTTTCGGTTTCGCACCGACCGTGATCGGACGACTCGCCAGCGGACCGCTGACCGGCGTCGACTCGGTGAGAGTAGGTTGTGGGGGCGGCGGACCTTGCAGGAATTGCCTCAGATCTTGTGCGACCGAAGGGGACGATGCGGTGGGCTCGTTTGCCGGCCGAAGCGTCATGTGGTCGCCGATCTGATCGAGGGCGAGCATCCCAAAGCCATCTCGTCGAGCGGTGGAACGGAGCGATTCGTCGACCGTTGGAAGCGATTGCTCCACCGCGCTCGCATCGGTGCTAAGAGCATCCAAGGCTTGGTCGAGGTTTTCGAGTGGACGAACCGGCATCGTCACTTCTTTGGCCACCAAGCCTCGAATCTCATCGCGATGGTGCCGCGCGATTGCGGTACGCTGGCCCGGCGTGAAACGCCTCAGTCGCGGCGGCGTGTCGGCGACTAAGCCATTCATGCGGATCGCGCCCGAGCCCTCGGGTGATCGCCGCGTTGGGATCTCGACCGAGGGAACTCCCGAGGTGGATCGCCGCGAAGGGTCGGTCAGGTCGACGAATCGATTGACCTGGGTGCGGCCGATCTGTCCGGGCTCTGCAGTTGATTGCTCGGAGCGGTCGAGCAGTTCTCGGAGTCGATCGCTCTTCGGCGCGACGGCTCGCTTGCTGACGGCCTTTAAGTTCTTGGGGGCGGAGAACTCGCTCGCCTGGGAATCGATCCGCATCGACTTACTAGGCTTGATCAGAACCGGCATCGATTCCCCAGCCTTTGCGACCGGACAAACCATTAGCAGCGGAATGATGATCTGGGTTGCGGCTCGAACAGTTGACATCGAATGCTTCCTTGCAAACGTACCGGGCGCGAGTTCCATCTCTGCGGCTTTGTCTTCGTCATGCCATCAATCGACGGCACTCGCAATCCGACGGTGACCCCGAAGAAAACAGGTGCGTGCGGCGGGCAATGCGAGCAATCCAGGTATCAGTCAATGAGGGAGGAACCGACATTTCGCAGACGATTGGGAAAACCCGCACCACCCAACCTGGGTGGTTTATTCGTTCAAGGAATCGATCGAGCCACTGGTTACCAGATGGGACGATGGCGTTTCGTCGTTGTCGCCCGAGCGGCGTGTTGGGGCACCGTTGTTTCCCAGCCGAATCGGCCAGCCGTGACCGTAGCCGAGGCTGCAAAGACAATGGCAGGCCGACGCGATTTGCGCGAATTGCTCAAAAACGCGAGAGACGACTTCATCGGAAGTGTCGGGCGTTTCGTCAAAGTCGGACAATCTCATGACGAGTCTCCTTGCCATCGGGCGGGGTCGCGAAATGAACACGGGGCCGCGACGAAATTCGCCGCGGCCCCAAAACGATTGCGAGTCGAGTGACTAGAAGTCCATGAACTCGTCGGCGTCTTTCGGTGCGGCCGGCGCGGCTTGAACCGGTGCGACTGGCGCGGAGTAGGCTGCCGGAGCGGCTCCACCACCCAACTCAAACGCGCTGACGCGTTCTTCGAGTCGGCGAGAGTGATCGAGCAACGAGCCCGACGTACCAGCCAACTCTTCGGTTTG
>JBCBLJ010000611.1:0-5238 GCA_038520195.1 Planctomycetota bacterium | reverse complement strand
GCCAAATCGACGCCTGTTTCTGGCGAGCGCCGCCTCGGTGCTCGGTGGAATCGCCAACAACGCCCGCCTCGCCGCGAACACGCTTCGGAATAACCGCCCCGTCTTCGGGCTGATCGGCGCTGGCTACCAACCCGATACCCGTCGGGTCGGACGCGGAGTCGCGATCGGAAAACAAGCGGCCAAACTCGGCGATGTCACCGCGATCTGTGAAATCGATTCCGAAGCGGGCGAATACGCGGTCAAGAACATCGGCAAGCAACGGGCTCGCTTGGTCCGCGACTATCGCACAATCCTTGAGGACCCATCGATCGACGCCGTCTTGATCGCGACGCCCGACCATTGGCACACAAAGATCGCCATCGAGGCGATGCGTGCCGGGAAAGACGTTTATTGTGAGAAACCCGTCGCCACGCGAATCGACGAGGGCAAATGGCTGCGCGAGACCGTCGAGCAAACGAGCCGCGTGCTTCAAGTCGGAACGCAACAGCGTAGCGAATATAAAGCGAGATTTTTACAAGCGATCGCTCTCGTGCGGTCGGGTCGCATTGGAAAGCTCAAGCGAGTTCGTATTGGTCTTGGCCCCGGCTGGGAGGGCGGCCCGTTTCAAGCTACCGCACCTCCGAAGACGCTCGACTGGGATCGTTGGCTGGGCCCGGCCCCGGAAACAACCTATCTCAAAGAACGAACCCACCGAACGTTTCGATGGTGGTACGAATACGCCGGCGGGCAAATCTGTGACTGGGGCGCTCACCATGTCGACATCGCGCAGTGGGCGATCGGCAAAACGGATTCCGGCCCCGTCGAGATCAGCGGCACGGCGCGCCTCAATCAAACGCTGGACGCCGGAATGCCGACGCGCAGCGACACTTACAACACGCCCATCGAGTTTCGTGTCCGGTGCCGCTTCGAGGAAGACATCGAGTTCATCATCGACAATAGCCGCAATGGCATCACTTTCGAAGGCGAATTCGAAAGATTCTTTGTCAATCGAGGCACCATCGAAGGCAAGCCAGTCGCCAGTTTCCTCGCCGCGTCATCGACCGAAGACATGGTCGTTGAACTCTACGGGGGTTCGAAGCCGAGCTCGCACATGCAAAATTTCGTCGACTGCATGGCTTCGCGAGCGACGCCGATCTCGGACATCGGATCCCACCACCGCATTTTGACGACGTGCCATCTCGCGAACATTGGCTTACGACTCGGTCGGAGCATCCGTTGGGATCCCCAAAACGAAGTCATCGTCGACGACGAAGAAGCCGGCAGACTGATGTCCCGCGAGTATCGATCCCGCTATTCCATCGAAGGTGTTTGAAGGCAAGGACAACATGGAACGAGTACGCTACGGATTGATTGGATTCGGGGCTTGGGGAAAGCACCACGCCGACGCGATTGAAAAAGCTTCCAACGCCGACCTACTCGCGGTGGCCTGCCACAGCGAGCCGACGGCGGCAGCCGCCCACAAGGCGTACCCGCAAGCGTTTGTCACCACCGACTATCAAGACCTCGTGGCCCGCGATGATTTGGATGTCGTCGATATCGTGCTTCCGAGCCATTTGCACCATGATGCGTCGCTCGCGGTTCTCCATTCCGGCAAACACCTCCTGCTGGAAAAGCCGATGGGCATCACGCTCGATGAGTGTGATTCGATGATCGCCGCGGCCGAACAGCATGATCGATTGCTTTGCATCGGACACGAACTGCGGCTTTCCTCGATGTGGGGCAAGGCAAAGGAGATGATCGACGAAGGCTTCATCGGCACACCGCAGTATTGCCTCGTCGAACTATCGCGGAATCCGTATCGGCTTGGCGCCGACGGCTGGCGGTACGATATCGATCGTGTCGGCAATTGGATTCTGGAAGAACCGATTCACTTTTTCGATCTTGCCCGTTGGTACCTTGAGTCAAGCGGAACGCCCGGGCGGGTCTATGCGACCGCGAATTCGCGACAGGAAGACCGCCCTGAGCTGCAAGACAACTTCAGCGCGATCATGCACTTCGACGGAAACTGCTATGCGGTGGTGTCCCAAACGCTGAGTGCATTCGAGCACCATCAAACCATCAAGGTCACCGGCAGCAAGGGCGCGCTCTGGGCTTCCTGGAGCGGTGCGATGGATCGCACACGGCACCCGACGTTCAAGCTTCGAGCTTTTGACGGTGAAACGGTGAGCGATGTACCGATCGATAAGCCGACCGGAGAACTGTTCGAACTGGAAGATCAAATCGTTCGCGTCGCCGACGCGATTCAAACGGGGAAGCCCCTCCACTGCACCGGACAAGACGGCCGCTGGTCCGTCGCGATGTGCTTGGCCGCCGCACAGTCGGTCCGTTCCGGCAAAGCCGAACCCATTTGAACTCGATTGACGCCAATCGCGCCTCGTGTGCTAACGAGCCACACGCTATCGATCGGTTGCGTTGAGCTTCGAAGCCTGCTCCGAATGGTATCGCGCTTTCCCGAGTTCACCGAGCTGCTCATAGACCATACTCAACACTCGATGTGAATCGCCTCGCCTGGCATCGATCGCGATGGCTCTTTGAAGGTGTTGTTCAGCCGCCGTGTGTTCTCGCTTTTCATAAGCTACGCACCCCAGCCCGTAGTGCGCATTTACACAATCTGAGTCGACGTCTAAGGCACGCTGGTACTGACGTTTGGCCTCCGCATACTCGTTATCGAAACAAAAGCACGAGGCGAGTGACGCGTAACCTTCGGGGTCATCGGGATACATTTTGATGGCTCGCCGATAAAGCGACTTCGCTGACTCAAGTTCTTCATCCTCGAGGTGTTTCATCGCGCGGATGTAGAGAGCCGACTTAGCCGAATTGTCAGTTGTATCGGAGAGGTCAACGGCCCCGTCAAAATGCTCCAGCCCTTGAAGGCTTGACGGTGGTGTGCGATGACAACCGATGAACACGATCGCGAGCATTACCAGAGTCGTAATCGAACATCGACGAATCATGCTTCTGCTCCCCTCTTGAGCAAGGTAGTCTCAGAGCCGCTTCGGGTTGATCTCGGTGGTTCGATCATCGATTCGATCGACAAGTCTGTTGGTTTGCGATGCACGCCGACGCCCAATCAGTTTTCTCTTCGTTTGTCGGTTAAACCGAACAACTCCTCCGCGTACTCACGCACATATTGTGGGACACGAGTCGAAAAATCCTTCTTGCCCGGCCGAAGGAAGTCGACCATCAGATTGACTCTTGGTTCGTTCGAGTCATTCCACGCTTCGTGCTCGACGGTGTCATCGAAAATCAAGCACTTTCCCGCTTCCCAGGAACGGGTTTCGTTCGCGACTCGAAGTCGACATCCCTCGGGCACCATCAACCCCAAGTGAAGGCGATACTCGTTCTCGGCCCAGCCAGAATGGGATGCGATGTGCGTTCCCGGCGCCATTCGCGAGAAACCTGCGAGGCCGACCGAACCGATTTCCTGAAGAAGCTGCAGGGTCAGGGGGCAACGCACCGATTGCTTCGGGATTGGGTGCCCGACCGCGATCAAGCCAAAGACGCTCCAACCTTCACCATGCATGCTCCGTTGGATCCATGGATCAAAGGCATCTTCCGGAATCGCCAAAAACTCATCGCGGATCAACTCCCAGTTGGATTCCAACGCTTCGACGATCGGAAACTGGCTTGGGTCAATGAACATCGATCACCCGTTGCGCGATGCGCTCGTTGCCCTCGCGGTGGCGTTGCCGCGAGATTGCATGGTCAACTATCGTTCCAAGTCACTTTGCCGGTTCCGAATCCGATTTTGCCAATCACATGGCTGGTCATGCCTAACTCCAACAGGCGTGCTTGGATACTTGCGGCGTAAAACTCACTCACGATCATCACCATGCCGATGCCGAGGTTGAACACGCGGCGCATCTCCGCGTCCTCGATGCCGCCGGTTTCTTGCAAAAAACGAAAAACAGGAGGCACTTCCCAAGCGTTCGCGTCGACTTCGGCGTCGACGCCGGGCGGCAAGATGCGTTCGACATTCTCTTCGAGACCGCCTCCTGTGATGTGTGCTAAACCGTGCACGACCTGCTTGACGCGATAGTGATTGAACACCGCTCGGACCGGTTCGACATAGATTCGCGTCGGCGTCAGGCAGGTCTCCGCGAGCGTCTGCCCTCCGAGCGGCTGGGGCGTCTCGTCCCAGGCCAGACCCGCGTCGGCGATGACTTTGCGCACCAGCGAAAACCCGTTGCTGTGAATACCGCTGGACTCGAGCCCCAGCATGACATCACCCTGACTGATCTGCTTGCCATCGATCAGCCGCTTTTGTTCCACGACCCCGACTGCAAATCCGGCCAAGTCGTAGTCGTCTTGGCCATACATGTCGGGCATGATCGCGGTCTCGCCGCCGAGCAATGCCATGTCTCCGGCAACACATCCGTCGCTGATTCCTCGGACGACCTGCTCCAGTCGCTGCGGGTCATCTTTGCCCATCGCGATGTAGTCGAGAAAAAACAGTGGCTCCGCGCCGGTACAGAGTAGATCGTTGACGCACATCGCGACCAAATCAATGCCGACGCTCTCGTGGATGCCGGTCTGCTGAGCGATCTTGAGCTTGGTGCCGACGCCATCGGTGCCGGCGACCAAGACGGGTTCTTGATAGTTTCTCGCAAAAAGCTTGCCGGCAAAGTCCAAGCGAAACAGGCCGGCAAAACCGCCGTCGCTGGGCAGCACCCTTGGGCTGAAGGTTCGGTGCATCAAGCGGGGCAGACGGCGCATCGATTCGGCGTACACGTCGAGATCAACGCCGGCATCTTTGTACGTCGCGGCCATCGGTCTTGCGCAAAGGGAGCGGGGCAATCAAAAGCCTAGTTTGACAGCGATCGAGCCGCACCGGTAGTCGGCTGGCGATGATCCCGCCACAAAGCACCAGTTAGCGTCGAATGGTCTTCCGCCGCGTGCTTTCACCCCTGCAAGAATCCCGTCTCACCGGCCGAAACACCATCGGAGGCGATAGAATTTGCGGATTGATGAAAGCTTCTGGGCAACTGGCGTCCGCGTGATGGTTGCATTCGACAAGGTTTCCCTCACCTAATCTCGAGGTTTCTTCCGCAATCAATCCCCACCTGTCACGGCACGTTCCCCGCGCGCCCTGTTTTGGTGTCTGCTTGCCCGACCGAACCGATTTGCGTTCGTCAAATGGTAGGGTTTCGGGCGACACGATACGTACAGCGGTGCCTTGATAGGATTGCAGGAGAATCCAACCACATGCTCATGCGACAACCGACCGGTAACCTTCAG
>JBCBLJ010000871.1:0-3402 GCA_038520195.1 Planctomycetota bacterium | reverse complement strand
GATCCGCCTGGCGCGGTCGCATTGGAGCTCGGCTCCGGCAACACGGTCTGGCGCTCGACAAGTTTTCGCTCCAGTCACACCTCACCGCTGCTGATCACGGTGGATCGTGAATCGATCGTTTGTATCCACGGAATGTTCGATCTGATCGGCCTTCAATCGAAGTCCGGGTCGGTGCTCTTTCGCCATCGACTACGCGACATCGCCGCAGACAACGTTGCGTTCACTCCTGTCTGGGATTTCACGCGTCAACAGCTCATTGTCTCGCATGGGTATTGCGAGATTGGGACTCAGGCAATTGGACTGGTCAAAGAAAGTGGGGCGTGGAAGACAACACTCAACTGGTCGAACCGGGCGATGCGTCTGGTTTACACCAATGCGGTGATCGCCTCCGAAACACTGGTCGGCGTCACTGGTAACGCCGGCGTCTTCGTCGGTCTCAGCTGTCGTGATGGGCACACGGTGTTCCGAACACGCGGCCCCAAAAAATCGAATTTGCTTCGCGTCGACGACTCCGTGCTGATACTGGAAGATCGGGGGTTGCTGCGGTTTGGGGCGATCTCAAAGGATGGGTACACGGAACGCTGGAAGCTTGATACCGCGGGCCAAGATTCGTGGACCGTTCCGACGTGGACCGATCGCGGACTCTTGATTCGCGCGGAATCCTCGGTTCGACTCTTCTCATTCGATGATTGATTCCGCGTTTTCCTCTTTTTCCAAACGGATGGAAAGTCGCGGAACCGCAGATTTAGGTTTCGTCAGTCACGGATAGGGCAGCACCGCATGTACATGTTTGAGTGAATGAATCAATCAGCGGCGGCCACGGTGCTGGCGGCCACGGTGCTGGCGGCCACGGTGCTGGCGGCCACGGTGCAGACGGCCGGCGCTTTCCGACGGTCCAGTGAGCGAGATCAGCGGATTGAGCGTTGCTTTGCTGTCCGCCGCCGAATGCAGTACGATGCGTGCCAGTCGGTGGGGATACCGTTTGGCGAGTGTTGCTGCTGGCTCTCTTCTTCTTGTCTGCGGGGGATGTTCGAATGATTCGTCGGTTTCGAGGCGGCTTTACGCTCGTCGAACTGTTGGTGGTGATTGCGATCATTGGGATTCTTGTCGGGCTCCTTCTCCCGGCGGTGCAGGCAGCTCGAGAAGCCGCTCGGGTGATCCAGTGCAAGAATCGACTCAAGCAGATCGCGTTGGGGTGCCACAATTATGAAGCCGCCTTCAAGGAGTTGCCCGGTTACGGTGGTGAAGCCAATCCTTTACTGGTAACGCCTTATGCCGATCGCGTTCCGGCACCGGACGTGGGTGGGGGCACTTGGATAACGCAGGTTCTGCCACACCTGGAGGAGCCCAATCTCGCTCAAGCGATACAACCGCTTGCTGGACTGTCGAGCGTCACACCCACCGATCGAGTGAAAAAATTCGTCTCGGCGCCCGTCGAAACGCTTCACTGTCCCTCGCGTCGAGACGCGCAGAGCTATCCCTTGATCGAACCATTTGCATCGCGGTACGGAATGGCGGGCGCAAGGACCGACTATGCGATGTGTGGAGGGCCGGCCGAGGAAACGCCGAGTCCGGTCCAGGACATCAAGGTCACCGCCGATGGAATTTGGGTTTTGGGCAAACGCACCAAATTCAATCGCGTCTTCGATGGACTCTCCAACACCTATCTCGTGGGAGAGAAAGCGATGGACCTCAACTTTCTAACGACGGGAACGGGGTTTGGAGATCGCGCCCCGATTGCGGGCATGCACCAGACGCGTATCTCGGCTCATTCGTATGTCCGGTTTGCGGCACGATCTCCGAAGGCGGATCGCTACAACAATTGTCTGGAG
The DNA here is from genome assembly GCA_038520195.1 of Planctomycetota bacterium. GTDB lineage: Bacteria > Planctomycetota > Planctomycetia > Pirellulales > Pirellulaceae > Stieleria. The sequence continues at coordinate 1,570 of JBCBLJ010000871.1, read as the reverse complement.
TGTCACGACTTTGGTTCCACTCATCCCAACGGATGGAACATGTCATTCGCGGACGGGCGGGTGGAAACGATCAACTACAGCTTGGACTTGTTGATTCATCGCGCGCAGGCTTCCATCGGTGGGAGAGAGATCCTGCCGTATGAGCACTAATGCATTCGCCCCCACTGATGCGCTGGCGTTTCGATCACACTGCGATCACACCGAGATCGCGTCACCGCGTTGACGGAAACGCATGTATGCCCGTGTGTGGACGGGCACGAGAATGAGACACATGGCTGAAGCGTATCCCACGACGACTCCATTGGTAGAGTAGAGATAGCCTCCGACCCACACGGCTAATCCGGTGCTCAATAGCCCAACCAGCGTCGCCACGAACAGTGGCTTCGCACGCCGCGACAACACGTAAAACCCCTGGCAAGTACAGAGGTGATGGGCGAGGCACCCCATTCCAAGAACAAGAACTTGCCATGGCGCGAGGAAGCGACTTGCGATTTGATCCGGTAGCAAGCTGAGACACGCGACCAACGCCGCGAGCGTTAGAAACCCAAGTAGAAGCAGGCACGTGGAAACGAGTGTGGTCCGTCGCCAAGTGTTGCCGGCTTTCTCCCTTTCCCCCGCCCCGTGATGACCGGCGACGACGGGATACTTGGTCTGCACCCAGGCGAAGGCGAGCATTTGAATTGCGGTGGTCGCGCTGAGCGTCATTCCCAAGGGAGCACCCTCGGCATCGGAGTGAAACATCACGACGATCACCGTGAAGAGCTGGGTCGCAAAGTGAGTCGCAACACCGATCAACGCGACACGCCATTGGAGCGGCAGCACCTCATGAGTCCAACTGAACTCGGATCGCGGTTGTTTGACGCGCGAAAAGCGATGAAAAAAACGGCGTGCCGACGTGAGGGTGAGATACCCGGCCATGATCGCCTGGACCGCCGAAGAGGCGACCAAGGACCACAGCTTCCACCCGGCAAGAAGAGTCGACCAGACGACCAACGAACCGATGATGATTTGGGCAAGTCGAAATCGGTAGACAAGCTCTCGCTCGCCGGCGCCTTCGAGAATTGAGGCGGCGGGCGCGAAAAAGACCGTCAAGGCGGCGATCGGAACGAGCGCTAGCAGAGGGAACATCCAAGCGACCTCGGAGTCTCCCAGAGAGATAAGTCCGGCGCCGATCGCACAGACAACGAAGAGTAGGCTTGCGCCACCAAACCAGACCATGGAGGACCGAATCAGGTCACGCATCCGCGCTGCGGCATGCTCGAATGATGCGTCCGACTGAAGTGTGGTCTCCGCCGACTCGATCTTCCTCAGCGCAGCCATCTCATGGCCGGTCTGACTCACCAAGACATTGAGCAAACCCAACTCAAAAAATGCCTGTATCCCGACGATTCCGATCAACGAGTAATAAACGCCTTGTTCGGGAAGTGTGAGCCCATGGATCAGCATGGCAATCGTGATCGGGCCTGAGATCGCCTGCCACCCGCGGGTTGCCAACGCGAAGGCTAGCGGCCGATCGATCTGAAGTTGCTCGCGAATTCGAGAGAGCATGAAACCGTTTGAGCGGAGGATG
>JBCBLJ010000339.1:0-8346 GCA_038520195.1 Planctomycetota bacterium | reverse complement strand
TTTCACGCTTCTGGATCGCAGTTTTCCTGTTTTCATTCACGCCGGTCGCTGGGGAAGTCCCCCCTTCCGTTTCGAAAACACTCCAGACGCACTGTGTTCATTGCCACGGTACCGTTGATGCAAACGCGGACGTTGATCTGCAAGCTCTGCTTCATGTTCCCTTTGCCAACGCAGAGTTGAGTACTTGGGAGTCGGTCATCGATCAGATTCGTGACGGCACCATGCCGCCGGCCGACGAGCCGGGATTGTCGCGACCACAGCGTGATGAGTTGCTTCGGTGGTACCGATCAAGTCTCCAAAACGTCAGCGCACACCCCGGTTTCCGCCAGCCGCGTCGACTCTCCGCGCACGAGTACCGCAACACGCTGCACTCGGTATTCGGGTTTCCGCTGAAAGTGGCCGTTATCGAAGCCGAACAAACCGACACCGAAACCTCGTTGGTGATGAAACTGCTGCCAGAAGACCCTCCCGGGCCCAGCGGATTCAAAAACGATACCAGCGGCAATCCACTGACGACCCATGTTTTGGAACAGTACTCCTACCTGATCGACAATGCTCTCGAGCGATTGTTCACCGAGGAACGTGGTCGACTCGCACCGATGGCCGGATCAAACGACGCGGGACTCACCAAAGCAACCGCTCGTCGCATCCTGCAGTCTTTTGCTCGTCGCGCCTATCGCCGTCCCGTCACTGATTCCGAGCTTATCGCGGCCCAGACCGCGATCACATCATCCAACGATGAGACACTCGAGGAGACGCTTCGCGCCGAATTAAAAACTTTGCTTCTTGCACCACGTTTTTTGTTCCGTGGTTTGATGGCTGGGTCGATTGAGGCGGAGAATGGTTTTCATCGCGTCGACGATTTCGAGCTGGCGGAACGATTGAGCTACTTCCTTTGGGCCGACATGCCCGACGAGGAGCTGCTCGAGACGGCGGCACAATCAAGTTTGACCGACGACCGGGTCTTCACTGAGCAAATCGAGCGGATGCTTGCGTCCCCCAAAGCTCGCAGCCTTGCGGAAAACCTTGGTGTCGAATGGTTCTCACTCGACGAAATCGACCAAGTCTCAAATAACCCACCGGTGCGTGATGCCCTGAAGAGTCAGCCGATTGATTATTTACATTTTCTGTTCACGCAGAATCGACCGGTGAATGAACTCGTCCTCTCGGATTACTCCTTCGTCAATCCTCACACGGCCAAGTTCTATCCGACGGATCGAGCGCAACTGACCAATTACAAGCGATCCAAGGGCATTGAGATCGAGCGTGTCTCCAATCAACGAATCACTCTCGACAAAACATCAGGTCACCGCGGGGGTCTGCTGACGATGCCCGGCATATTGGCAATGAATCGCGGTCCCATTCTTCGCGGGACCTGGATTCTAGAGAGAGTTCTTGGCGAGCATCTTCCGGACCCGCCCGCAAATGTGGGCGTTGTTCCTCCGCGGGTTCCGGGATCGCGACTTTCTTTCCGCGAACGATTTGAGAGCCATCGTGACAATCCGGCTTGTGCCTCATGCCATGATAAACTTGATCCACTCGGTTTCGCACTGCAGCACTACGGTGACGATGGTCGCTACCTCCCACTCGGACAAACGTTGAAGAAGCGTCGAAAACCGAGCGATCGAGAGCCGTCGCCGCAGGAAGACATCGATGCCAGCGGTCAGTTGCCTGGTGGGGAAACGTTCGCCGACTTCCAAGAGCTTCGTCAAATCCTGGTGACAAGCCGGCGGGACCAGGTGGTCCGGAATATCACCGAACGGGTGCTGGCGTACGCACTCTGTCGACAACTGACGTTGCAAGATCGCCCGACGGTTGATTCCATTGCGAATCAGCTACGGCACCATGACGCCACGTTCGGCGAGCTAATTCACGCGATTGCTCGCAGCCTCCCCTTCCGCTTCGTCGCGCTGAGAGAAACCTCAAAATGAGTTGGAAAATCGATCGGCGGAGATTCCTCCGTGGGGCCGGAACGCTTCTCCCGCTTCCGTTTTTGAACCTGATGGAGAATACCGCCTCGGGCGCGGCCGAAGACGCGCCGCCAGTGCGGTTCATGACGCTTTTCAAACCGAACGGGGTGCATCCGCCGAGCTGGAACATCAATGGCGGCGCCGAATTTGATTTCCGACTCTCGCCCCTGATGCAGCCGTTCGCGGAGCACAAAGACGACCTGTTGATCCTCGACAACATGGGTGATTTCGGGTTCTCGTCTCATGCCAACTCGACTCGACGTTTTCTGTGTGGACACCACGAGAACAAGTCTTCGCCGTCCATCGATCAGCTGATCGCTGACAAGATCGGCGGATCGACGCCTCATCGATCACTCGAGCTGACGACCGAGGGTTTGTTCCCGAATCAGTTTGGTTGTAGCTATATCTCCTACGACCAAAATGGAGACGCGATTCCACGCGAGAGCGATCCGCAACTCATTTTCGATCGTGTCTTTCGCAATCCACTTTCGAATCCGCAAAAGCGCGCCGAGATGCGCTCCGTACTCGACCGTGTTTCCGAGGACGCGAAAGGGCTTCACCGTAAAGCCGGGTCGGAGGATCGACAGACGCTGGATCAATACCTGAGTGTGGTGCGTGAAACCGAACAGCGCCTGGATACCATTCGTGCGTCGAGTCGAGGTTTGCCCGCACCAACGTTAGAGCGTCCCCTCGCACCGGCCAACCTAAACGAGCAGGTCGAGTCAATGATTGATCTGATCGCACTCGCGCTCTGGACGGACTCGACGCGATGCGTGACGTACATGTTGGGCAATAGCAACAGTCGAATGATTTTTGACTTTCTTGGAATCAAGGAACAGCATCATTACCTGTCGCACTTCTTCCGCAATTTTTCGCGTTCGAATCTGGACGCCTTGCTGAAAATCAGTTTGTGGCACATGGAGAAGTTTGACTACCTGCTCAAACGCATGAAATCGTTTCGTGATCATCACGGGACGCTGCTCGACAATAGTGTGGTCCTGTTCGGCTCGGGCATGGGGCACAGCGATAACCACACGGTCAAGCGCGTCCCGATTGTGCTGGCCGGCAAAGGCGGCGGTTGGCTGAAGACCGGTCGTTACATCCGATACTCGGACAACCAGCAACTCGGCCGGCTTCACCTCACGTTACTCAATCGTTTCGGCGTCGACATCGACTCCTTTGGCGGTTCAACCGAGCCACTGGCGGGACTGGATGGTTCGCAATACGAAGCGTACCGGGAACCCGAGTTTGCCTCCTGGCTCAATTCCGAGAACGGGACCATTACCGTCCAAGGTCGACTTCGTCTCTCCGAAGACCTCAACGAAGCGAAGGTCTTCTATGTCGATCTTCAAAATCGACCCGCGGTGCGTCTCGAAGTATCGTTCCGTGACTTTCACGATTTCAACTTGGCGTATCACTGTGGCACTCCGGTGACGATCAGCGGGATCGCCTCGGATGCTTCCGGCCGCTGGATACTGACGAAGATCAAATCGCTAAAATCCGTGTTCGGCAAACAGCCCGGCAGTGCGAAGGGTTGATCGTCGCACCGCGATGAGGCCGAACTTGCTGGTCAAGCCAAGCCCCGAGGATGTCGATCCAGCGGCTTGGAAATCTTTGTCGCGTTCGATCGCGAGGGGCCTCCAGCGAGCGCCGCGTTTTTGCGCGGCCGAATTGCTTGCTTATGCAGCCAAGGGTGTGTGTGCCGTTTGTTCCACCTCCATGCTCTCGAGCGTCCGCCGGAGCGAGTTGGCGGACATTCACCGACGCGGGCATTCACCGACACGCATGTGTTTTGAGGTCTTCGATGGACCTGTCGGGCGACGCACCAGATTGACTGGAAACCGTCACCAAAGACCGCATCTCCAATCAGGCCCTGAACAAAGCCGAACCTAGGATTCATCGTTCGCGAGGGGCGGGGGCACGCCGGTCAAGCCGACCGAATCGGTCGGGACTGGGAACCGCGCACGAAAGCGCAACCCTCTTGGATGACAACGTTGGAGGACGGCACGGGCCGTCTAGACGACCTGTTCCTGAGTGAAGTCCTGAGATGAGTCAATCGGAATTGACCGGTATCCCACTTGCTGGTTCGGTTGGCGTCGCTCAAGTCGCGGAGCTGTACGCCACCGTCACTGAGGTGTGTGCGACGGAAGCCGTCATTGCATTTGATTGCAGTGAAACTCGCGACATTGACGCGTCTATCGTTCAACTGTTGCTTGCCGTGCAAGCCGCGGCCGAGCAAAAGGGTTCGAAGATGGAATTGCGCGGCGCATCGGACACGCTCGCGGAGCTGTTCGGGGAGTACGGTCTTGGCGATTGCCTAACCGTTTCGACATCGCAAAAACCACCGCGGTCCAGCGACTCGGCGACCAACGACGCGCCGGCGAACCCCGCTGCCACTGCTGACGAGGAAGAGCAATGAGCCTCGTTTCGAAATGGTGGGAGAAGGCAAGATCAGTCTTCGGGCAACGGCGAAACCAGAGCCTTGCAGCTGAAGTGCATGCGTGCTTAGCGGTTATCGAGACGCTTGAGAAGCAGATTCTCGACGCAGCGAACAAGGGTACCAATGCGACGGATGAATTGAGCGGGTCCTTCGGCGAGATGGCCGCTCAGGCACAGAACGTGGTCCAACAAGCCACCGGGGCACAACAGGAGGATTCGGTCGCGGGCGTCGATCAAATCCGCGAAGTCCTTCACGAACTGCTCTCGCAGGTTCGCGAAACAAGCCGCTTCACGCACCACACCGCCGACAAACTCAGTGATGTCGAAAACGATCTTCAAGATGTCGAAGATTGCATCGGACAAATCGAAGGGATCGCCAACCGTTCGCGGATGGTTTCGTTGAACGGACAAATCGAAGCCGCGCGAGCGCAGGAGCACGGAGACGGCTTTGCGGTCGTTGCATCAGAAACGGGCGATCTGGCTCAAAACGTCTCGTACACAAGCCAGGAAATCCGCGACGTGGTCGATCGCATGGCTCAGTCACTGCGCCGAACGTCCGAGGAAACGAAGAAGAAGGTCCGCGAAGACAGCGCCGCAACGGCCACCTGCGAACAACGTGTCGAAACGATGCTCTCCAATTTGGCCAACTACCAGAACGAATTGGAAACGAACCTCGCATCGACCAAAGACTCATCCGATCAACTCGCAGGTGCCATCGCCCGCGCAATCATGACGCTTCAGTTCCAAGACGCGGTGAGCCAGCGTTTGATGCACGTGACCGAAACGATGAGTGAAATACGGAAAACGATCGCGCCGATCTTGGGGCCCGAAACCGAGAACTCAAAGCGTCGCCACCAGGAATGGCTCGATCACCTTGCCTCCGGCTACTGCGTCGACGACGAACGGCTCGTGCTCACCGGACAATCCGCCGCGGACCTTGAACAGTCCCATTCATCCAACGTTGAACTCTTCTAACTCGGAGTATCCAAATGGCTAACACCGCCTTGGTCGTCGATGACTCGACTTCGATGCGTCAAATGGTGTCCTTCACATTGAGGGAATCGGGCTTCGATGTGATCGAAGCCGGTAACGGACAGGAGGCGTTGCAAAACGTGGCTGGAAAGTCGGTCAAAATCGTTGTAACAGACCTCAACATGCCCGTGATGGATGGCATGACTCTGATTCGTGAACTCAGAGCCAAGCCGGACTTCAAATTCACTCCCATCCTGATGCTCACCACCGAATCGCAGGATTCCAAAAAAATGGAAGGGCGCGAGGCGGGTGCGACCGGTTGGATCGTCAAGCCCTTTAACCCGCAGCAACTGATTCAGGTCGTTAACAAAGTCGTTCGCTAAGCGACACGCTCACGGGATCAGGGGAGACGCGCGATGAACATCGACATGGGGCAGTTCTTGGAGTCATTCTTCGAAGAAGCCTCCGAACACCTCGAAAACATGGAAGCTGCTTTGTTGCAGCTGGAAAGCGCTCCCGGCGACGGAGAGTTGCTCAATACCGTGTTCCGAGCCGCACACTCGATCAAGGGTGCCAGCTCAACCTTCGGCGTCCACGCCGTGGGAGAGTTCACTCATATCCTGGAGAGCCTACTCGACCGAATGCGCGACGGCGAACTTCAGGTGACGTCCGAGTCGACCGAACTGCTGCTCAAATCCGTCGACGTGCTCGCCGGACTGCTTTCGGCAGCTCGTGACGGGACACCCGAACCGGAGAACGTTCGCGAGGTCGCCGAGCAACTCCAAAAGCTCAATGGGATGGATGTCGCCCAGCAAAACGCTTCGGCGAGCGAGGAATCCACGTCGGCTCAGGAGGGTCAAGTGACGTACGACGTCGAATTCAAACCCTCGACCGACTTCTTTCACTTTGGCCTCGATCCACTCCTGTTGCTTCGCGAGCTAGCGGAGACCGGAACCGTCTCCGACTTTCAAGTCGATGCCAGCGAAGTCCCTTCGTTGGCCGACATGGAACCCGAGTCGAGCTACCTGCGTTGGACGTTCCGATTGCAGACCGAAAAACCGCTCGAGGAACTCCAGAACGTCTTCATGTTCGTCGACGACGATACGATCATCGAGTTCGAGCGCGAAGAAACCGCCGCCGAAAGCACGCCTGAAGCTGTCGCGCCTCCGGTGTCCGGTGGAGCGTCGGCAAATGCCGAAACCCCGACCAAGCCCGCGGCCGCGCATCGCGAATCGGTTCGCGTCAATGGCGAGCGCCTCGACGACATGATCAACCAGATTGGCGAACTCGTCATCGGGATCTCAATGGTCGAGCAGGAATGGACGAGCGTCCATTCGGGAACCGAGTCCGCCGCCATCGCTCAACTCAGCAAGATCGTTCGAGACCTCCAAGAGCAAAGTCTTTCGTTGCGGATGGTCCCGGTCGCCGCAACTTTCCAAAAGATGGCGCGAATCGTCCGCGACCTCAGCAGCAAGCTCGGAAAACAAATCCAGTTCGATGTTTCCGGTGAAGAAACCGAGTTGGACAAGACCGTTGTCGACCAAATCGGTGATCCGCTCATTCACATGATCCGCAACTCCGTGGATCACGGAATCGAATCGCCCGACGATCGCGTTGCGGCCGGGAAACCCGCCGCCGGGCACGTCAGCGTGTCGGCCTACCACCAAGGCGGCAACATCTACATTGAGTTGAAGGACGACGGAAAGGGGCTCAACCTGGAAGCGATCCGCCAAAAGGCGGTCGAGCGTGGCATTGTTCGCGAGGATGACAAGCTAAGCAACCAGGAGATCTGCGATCTGGTTTTTCATGCCGGATTGTCCACGGCCGAGAAAGTCACCGACGTGTCGGGCCGTGGCGTGGGCATGGATGTCGTCCGCCGAAACATCGAAGAGCTAAAAGGCAGTGTCACGCTCGTGTCCGAACCGGGCGTTGGCACGACCGTCACCGTTCGGTTGCCTCTCACGCTCGCGATTCTGGATGGGCTGATCGTCCGTCTCGGCGAAGAGGTCTATGTCGTTCCATTGCTTTCGGTGGTCGAGTCCTTTCGGCCGCGAAGGGGAGAGGTAAAACGGCTGGCCAACGACATGGAAGTGGTCCAAGTACGTGGCGAAGTTGTGCCCATCATGCGACTTCACCAAACGCTCAACATCGAAGGCTGTGAGACCGATCCGAGCGAGGGACTGCTGGTCATCGTCGAAGATCACGATTCTAAATTCGCGCTGCTTGTCGATGACCTGATCGGCCAACAACAAGCTGTCATCAAGAATCTGGAGTCCAACTTCCGCAAAGTCGCCGGGATCGCTGGTGCTACCATCCTTGGCGATGGCCGGGTCGCCCTGATCGTCGACATTGTTGGGCTGAAACATCTCGACCCGAATCCAAGTCGAGATTCGCAAACGGTCGCCTGATTATCCATTCCTCCCACCTGTTTTCCGATCTTGCCGTCTAGGAGACACCAGTGACCGGCCCCGAAACAATCACGACCGAGACCGAACTCGCCACCGACGGAAGCCAGTTTCTGACGTTCACCCTCTGGGACGAAGAGTTTGGCATCGAAATTCTGCGCGTCCAAGAAATCAAAGGGCTGTCCAGGATCACCCCCATTCCCAACATGCCGTCCTACATTCAAGGCGTCATGAATCTGCGTGGCACGGTCGTGCCGATCATCGATCTACGCGCCAAATTCCAAATGCCCGAGGTCGACTACAACCAATTTACGGTAATCATCGTTGTCACGATCGGCGACAAAGTGATGGGGCTGGTCGTTGATGCTGTGAGCGATGTGCTCAACGTTGCGGACGAGAACATCGAAGACGCGCCGGTCATGGGCGCGGAGGCGGACACGTCCTTTATGACGGGAATCGCTAAATCGGGTGATCGGCTCATCACACTCCTCAACATGGACCGACTTGTCGATGTGGAAGCGGTGACTCAATCGCAATCGTAACTGGGGGAATCCGGCATC
>JBCBLJ010000318.1:0-8657 GCA_038520195.1 Planctomycetota bacterium | reverse complement strand
GGCAAGAAGGTTGTTTCAGTTCCGGTCAACAGAGGCAATGAATCGGGAATCGACTGAAAGCTGTCATCGCCGTCCTGCCCGAATAAAAGGTCGCTCGAGCCGCGATCGAGGCCGCCGGTCAACACATCGTTGCCCGGTCCTCCGAAGATAAAGTCTTCGCCTGGCCCACCTTGAAGCACATCGTTGCCGGCGCCACCGAAGATCACGTCTTGTCGGCGGAACTCAACTTGCGCACCAAGCTCCACACCGGCCGCTTGGACGTCGGCGAGTAAATTCAATTTCAAGCTGTAGACGGTTGGGATCGCGTTCGAAGTCACCCGAACAACGTAGCTCGTGTCCGCCGCGAGCCCCGAGAGATCGAGTCCCTGCGATGCATCGTTCGTTCCCGCAATCACCTCTTGTGTGTTCGAGCTGATCAACGCGAGTTCCATCCTGTCGGTCACGGCAAGGGTTTCGACGGACAAGCGAGCACCGGGAACCGCAGCGGCGGCGAGTTCAAATCGGTAATGATCCACGTCCGACGGATGGTCGATCGTCAGTCCGCCGTAAGTCATGCTTTGCACAAGTGTCGAAGTCGGTCGCGCGGAATCGTTGGCTGATAGACCCAACTCCGCTACTGCAGCGTCATCCTCGTCAGCCGTGATCGCCAGCCGCGTCGTCGAACCCACGCTCACTGTTGAGAGCGAGATGGAATTGCCGTTCCGAGTCGCGATCACTTTGCCCCCCGCTTCCGTCGCGGAAATCTGGTGATTGATGTCCTCGACTAAGTCACCAAGGTCGTCGTTGGCGACCGTGTTGAGTTGGGTTCCGTCGGTCATCGACGCCGGGATTTTGACCAAGACGTGATCGCCAAGGTCATCCACGATCAAGTAGAAATGTGCATCTTCGGTCAATTGCCCATTTGCCGGCGCGTCATTCGGTGCGATCAAGATGGCCGGTCCCGCAAGCGGGTACGCCGACGCCACTTCGTCGTTGCGGTCACCAATGGCATCCGTATGATCGATCAAGATCGCCTTTCCTGATTCGATTTTGACGGTGTCGTCGCCGTCACCGGCGTCGATCCAGACCGACTTTTGCACCGTCGGACCCACGGTGACTTGATCGTTGCCATCGAGGGCGTCAATGATGATCGCTTGGAAGTCACCTTCCGACGGAAGCAGCCCGCTCAATCGACTTGCGTCGCTAAACCGTTCATCGAGCGCCGCGGCGCGTGCGAACGGATCGTCATTCGCCAGATCGTCGACCTCGCCGAGTAGATCATTCGGATTCCAGATCAGATTGCCTTCATCGTCGGTCGCACTAAAGTCCAGTCGAACTTGCGCGTCAAAGGTGAAGTTGCCATTGTTTTCGGTCAAACGAGTGACCAGGTGGTGGCCTTGCAGGATGCCCGGTTCGGTGACAAAGTCGACGGAGATGACGTCGTTGGCGTTCGAACCACCGACGTACCAAACATGGCCCGTCGATCGCGCGTAGTCTTTCCACGCGTCGCCGGCTTGCGCGCCGTCGAGTTCTTCAAACGGTCTTCCGTCGCGTGCGAAGAGTTGATCGTCACCACCGCCACCGAACAGCAAGTCCAGTCCCACTCCGCCGAATAGCTTGTCGTTTCGAGGCGAACCAATGATTCGGTTCAGGCCCGTGTCTTCAAGCTGAAACGTGATCGTCGAAGGCACATTTGTCGGGATGCCCAGATTCAAGCTGTCGTCGCTGCCGCGATAAATACCCTGGAATTCACCCGATGCGTCGAATGGTGTCATCGACCAGGCGTAGAGCTCATTTGTACCTTGACCGCCTAGTAGGTCATCGTTGCCCCCACCGGCGTAAATCTCGTCATGGTCCGCGACGCTACCGTCATTCGCCCCCTGGTCACCCCACAGGCGATCGTCGCCTTCAAATCCCCAGATTCGATCGCTGCCGCGCCCGCCATCGATGCGATCGCGGGCCCGCGAACCAATCAGCGTGTCATTCCCCGCCCCACCGTCGATCGTTGTTACAAAGTCACCGCTGCGTCCGATCAGCGACGAAAGGTCGAGTGCATTGACACCGCGCACAAACTCGACCGTATCGTCACCGTTCCCGGCGCTCACACGGAACTGTTCGACCAGCGCCGTGCCGCTGTCGCTCCACGAGGCTTCGATGCGCGCGTCGTTGTATTCGACCATCAACTGTCCGCCGACGGCTGTTCCCGTTTCGGTTCCATCAACGCGTCGAATGGATTCACCGGCAATCGATTGACGCAGCCGAATCGTATCGTCGCCGGTCGTCCCCATGACCAAAAGCGTGTCGGTCGCATTGTCGTCCGGCGTGCCATCGCCATGGCCATCGATTTCGCGTTCGCCGAGCACTTGATAGTCCGGGCCGACATCAAGCACCAAGAAATCAACGCCACCGCCGCCGGTCAATGCATCACGACCGTCTTGGCCTTCCAGCCAATCGCCGTCAGGACCGCCCATCAAGTCATCGTCGCCACCGCCGCCGAACAATTGGTCTTGCCCGAGGCCACCAAACAGTCTGTCGTTGCTACCGGGGCTCGCGGCTGCGTTTTGGTTTTGGTCGTAATTCGGTCCGCTCGCCCAATCGCCACTCAGGTAGTCAGCGCCGCCTTCGCCGACCATCAAATCGGCGCGAAGATTCCCGAACAAAAAGTCGCCGCCTTGGCCACCCCAAAGTTCATCGCCGATCGCACCGACATCGGACGCATCGCCCGCGGCCCAGGCGTAGAGCGAGTCGACATCGTCGCCGCCGAACAAGCGTTGCCCGTCCGTGGAGCCATTCGTCCCGCCATCACCAAACAACGTATCGCGACCACTCTCACCATGGAGTTGATCGATCCCTTCGCCACCGTGGATCACATCGCTGCCGGTCCCGCCACGAGCAACGTCGTCACCGCCCCCCGCATAGATGTCGATGTCGTTACCCGATCCTCCATCGAGATAATCCGCACCTTCGCCTCCGAACAAGCCGTCGGCCTCGGACCCACCGAATAGGAAATCCGTGCCCGCACCGCCACGCAGTACGTCCTCGCCGTCGCCGGGCACACCCGCGATACTTCGACCGGACACGACTTTCGGTGTGACCAGAATGGATGGCGAATAGGAGCTACCACCGAAGGAAGTGGCCTCGTCGAACCGCGGCGGCGCTTCGAACAGCGATGCGATACCGATCTTGAAGTTCCCGGCGGCGTAGGCTTGCAAGCCACCCCAAAGGATATCGCTACCCGAGCCGCCGTCGGCATCATCGTCGCCAAAGCCACCAACGACGAGGTCGTCGCCATCGCCCGCTAGGATCACATCATTCCCGAGGCCGCCGTCGATGGAGTCCTCGCCGGCATGAGCAACGATGCGGTCATCGCCATCGCCGCCGAGCAGGCGATCATCGCCGAGGGCGCCGACGATCCAGTCCGCGCCCGCACCGCCACGAATCGTGTGGCTCGCATCGTCGTCGCTTCCCGTTTCGTCTTCGGAGGCAAACAACTCATCATCACCCTCGCCGCCATCGATGGAGTCGCTTCCGCCACCTCCACGAACGGTGTCGTTGCCCGAGCCGGCTTGGATGTCGTCGTTGCCGCCGCCACCGCGGATGTTGTCGTTGCCTGCACCCCCAAGGATCGTATCATTGCGCTGCCCGCCTTCAATGGTATCGTTTCCGTCACCTCCGTCGATCTCATCGGCACCCTCTTCGCCGAGTAGCACATCGTCGCCCGCGCCACCTTCGATCTGGTCGTCGCCTCGACCGCCGGAGATCTGATCGTCGCCCGCATCGCCGCGCAGCGAATCATCGCCGCGCTGCCCGTCCACAAAGTCGTCGTCGTCGCCGCCGTCGATGTCGTCCGAACCGAGTCCTCCGACCAGAACGTCTTGCCCCGCGCCACCTCGAATCACGTCTTCATTGCGACCGCCGTCGGCGTAATCATTGCCCGCGCCGCCGAGCAGCAAGTCGTTGCCGCCGCCCCCGATGATTGTGTCGTCGCCGTCGCCGCCGTCGAGATAATCATCGGCTCCTCCACCGACGAGTTGGTCGTGGCCGTCACCGCCAATGAACACCGCTTCGCCACCGCCCGCCGTGAGTTGATCATCACCTTCGCCACCTTCGATCCGGACGGGGATGTCAATTCGGGGATCGATCGTGACGACGTCGTCGCCCGCGAGCGCATCACCGACGATTCGGGAGATCCCGGTGAACTCCGTTGTCTGTAGTCCTTGCCCTTGGACGATGATCGAGCCCTGGGTGCTGCCGGGGAAAACCTTGTACTTGTCGTCTTGGGCCGTGAAGTTGATGGTCAAAACATCACCCGCCCGCGAGGTCAGAAGGTCGGTTGGCGAGGGTCCTCCCGGTGCGGGACGTTCGATTTCGAAGTCGAGTAGATTCACTCGCGCGATTTCGAATTCTTCGTGCAGTTGGAAGAACAGCAGATTCACATCGATGAACGCAACGAGTCCGGCATCGACCGAGCCACTTACATCGAATACGTGGATCGGTCCGAGGTCAAAGTTCTCTTTCAGTTCGTTGCCGCGCACACGACCGTCTTGATCGTTGTCGTGCAAGTTCAAGTCGACGCCCGCGAACACGCCGCCACGCACTCCGGCTTCCGCGAACAGCAGGTTCACTTTGGCACCGGCGGTCAAACTGCCGCGCAGGTAGACCTCGGGTACGTCTTCGCCGGTGCCGTCGGCATTCGCTCGATCGCTGACATAAAACCCATCGAACACATCAACGAAATTCCCCGTTCGATTGAACTTGCTGATGCCTGTCGTATCGAATCCGAACGCAAAGTCGGCGACCGCCGCGATTCTGCCCGCGAGTTCCGCGCCGAGAATCGGGATCGGCGGGAGCGGAAAGAACTGGCTGTAGCTAAAGTCGATGCCCAGCGCCGGTGCGTCGTAGACGAACAAGTCGACATCTTGACCGAGCAGCAATTTGAACGCCGTCAACGGGCTTTCGAGGAGCGGGAAACTAAGTGAACCCTTTGCGTTTTCAAGATTGTTCGTCCATTGGCTACCCGACGAACCGGCTTGTGCATTGACTTGCCCCAGCGGGTCTGCATCCTGTTGCACGTTCGTCATTCGGAGTGAACCGAGCGAACCGGAAGACATCGACTCGGGACCGCCGAATCCTCCGAGGGCATCGGAATCCAGAGAGAAACTTCCGAGATCGATCCAGGAGTCCGGTCCCACGCTCGGCAATCCAACGATCAGATCATTCACGTCGATGACAGCTTGCACAAAGTCGGCGACATCCGCGCGGCCGAACTGGCGCGCCAAGTCTACCAACGTCACGCTCGATCCGCTCAGATCACTGATTACCGGAAGACGCTGTGTCAAAACATCGATCACCGGCTGAACGGGTTCGAGAACTTCCTGAACGTCGTTGAGTAGTTCCCCGGCAAATCCACTGAAGAAATCACCCAAGTTCATTTGCACGTTGTCGAACTGAACGTCCGGTGGATTAAGCTCGCGACCGGCGACGAACTCCCAGTCAACGATCAAGTCGGTTCGTAGCCGAGGGAACAAGCTGTTGTCGCCGAGGCTGACGACGAGATTCAGATCCACATCCGCACGTGCCGCGAGGGTGTGCTCGATCACATCGCTAAAGCTTCCGGCGAACATCTCGTCGATGGCTAGCAGACCATCGCCATTTCCGACGACTTGATCGCTCAGCTGAACAACGAAGCTTCCGTCGAAACCGGTCGGTGAGCCGGGGATGGTTGACGCGACGAGATCCAAGAACGCGAGTTCTCCGTCTGCGGAGAGTTCTGGGACGTCGGCTTCGAAGAACACTTCCAACTGCGTCCGAGTCTCATCGGTGTCAAGAAAGAAGCCTTCGTCGATGCTCGCTCCAAACCCGAGACGAAAGTCCGCGCCAAAACTCAAGTCCACACCCGCGTCGACGTCGAGATTCAACCCCGGAAGTCCGAGATCGAAGTCGACGGGCAGTTCGACTCGCTCGGCGGCCTTTCGAAGGTGGATGTCGAAATCGACTCGATCGTTGGCCGGCGCGATGACCGCCAACACGTCGTCGCGGGTCAGCGCGTTGTCCCCGTTGGCGTCTTGCAACAAGTCTAAACCGCCTGGGCCGAGCGCATCGAAGATGCCCGTCTGAACCACGGAGACGCCTTGTTCCGCGACGTCGCGGATGTTGTCGAGTACCGATCGCTTGATGTCTTCCAAAAAGTCGGCTTCGTCGGCCAGTGCATCACCGATCAGCGGTAAGGGAACGCCTAGCACTTCGCCACGCATCGCCTCGATCAGGACATCGAATGCCCCTTCCCAGCCGCCAACCATTGTTAGCAAGTTCGAGCTGATGCCGTTGGAACGCAGCTCTTCGATTCGCTGTTCGATCGCGCTTTGAACTTCGTCGACGTTGAACGCCGTGTTGTCCGGAACTGTGGTCAAGTCGCTGACCGAGAAATCCAGCGTCGTGAGCGGGTTGCCCGAAGGTATTTCGATCGGGAACGTCGCGAATGCACCGCCCGTTGCCTCGGTCTTGAGTGACAACGAACCATCCAGCGGAATCCGGCCATCGGAATCACTGTCTTCGAAGGTAACCGTGAACGAAGCGGGGGTCGTGTCGCCGACCATTCCCGAGGCATTGATGCCCGATGAACCACCGACAATCGCGACGCCCAGCGGTCCGAGTGAGGCTTCGAAACCGATCTCGTCCGCGCTCGCAGCGGCGGACAGTTGCACGCGGGTCCCGGACTGGCTGGTCGCATTGAAATCGTACAAGAAGGGCTCAACGCCGCCAGCGGTGATGTCTAAGCCAAGCGAAAGGGCTGCGGCGGCGCCGACGGAAAGATTCAGCATCGAGGAACCGCTGACATCGACCAAATCGCCGACGCCCGACAGACCGAGATCGCTCAAGTCGAGTTGCAGAGGCACGTCTCCTGCCGCAGTCTTGTCCAGCAAAAGATCAAACCTCGCCGCGACTCCCTGGCTTGTGTCGATCGACAGCTTCAGCGCGCCCGCGGAGATTCCGAGTGCGGATTCGATCACGGCCTCCAACTGTTGTAGATTCCCGACATCCGCGAGCTCGAGCTGCTGGACGATTGAATTGATCGCGTCGGTGAAGTCACGCACGCGACTTGATTCCAAATCGAATGTCGGCAGCTCGACGTCGACATCAAAGTGCGTCATGAACTCGGACGCGACCTGTCCATCATCGATGTTGCCGACGCCTTGAACGAGTGCGTTCATCGCTTTCAGGAACGAGACGATCGAGGGTAGTGACACGTCGAACTCTGGCAGTGAAATTGACTCGCCGACGACCCGCTCCAGTTCGTCACCGATGACTCGAAGTGTTGATGAACCGATCGAGTCGAGCGAGCGGCGGATGTCTTCGAGAAAATCTGCTAGTCCCACGACTTCAGGAAGCTTGGCGTTCAGCGTCGGCAAGCCAATCGAAAACGCTGGGTCTGAATCCAGGTCAAGTAGTGTTCCGAGGCCATCGAGCAGTCCAACAAGCACATCAGCGACTTGCAAGTCACTCAGGTCCTTCAATTCCGCGTCAATGTTTTGAGTCACCAGCGGTTGGAGTGCGTCCCCAAAATCCGCGATCGATACACTGATCGCGCCCGAGTAGTTTTGGCCGGCAACACTGGCCGCGATCGGCAGGTTCAAGTCGATTTGTCCATCGAACGCCGCCCGCGCCGAAACGCTTGTGCCCTCGTCAAACGCACGCAACAATTCCGCCAGGGTAACGCGGTCGACTGGTTCTCCATTCGCAGGATCGACCAACTCGATCGCCGCCGTCACGTGGCTCGGAACGCCTGCGCGATCGACGAAAGCGCCGTTCTCGATTCCGATTTCGACAAACCCCAAGTTCGCCGTCGCGGCAAAATCACTCTGAGTAAGCTCGACCTTGCCATCGAAGATCGGCGCGCCGGTGACCGATTGAATGTATAGGTGTTTGGCGAAGGTATCGCCGTGCAAGGCGTTGCCATCGATCACCCCGTCGCCGTCTTCGTCGGTCCCAGCGATCCCGAGGCCGAGCCCCGCGAGGGACCCATCGATGCCGGTGACTTTGAATTCGACGCCCTGATTCGCGGTCGAGTCGGTGAGCCGGAGTCCGACGTTGTTGCCGTCTTGCTCTCGAAATTCGATCTGAAAGTCCGCGCTCGAAATGCCCGATGCGTCACGCGCCGATTCGACCGTCAAAATCACCTCGCCAAGAGTCGTCGCGTTTGCGAAATCAACGACAAACGATCGACCGTCTCGAAGCTGAATTTCGATGTCGTCACCGTCTTGGAACATCACGCCCATCCCGTCATTCAAAGATGACAGCGTCGTGCCATTGCTGAGTGAGGCGGCTTCATGACCGATCGGACGCAGGTCAACGCCGAGCTGAAATCGAGCTGCCACGCCAGCCGTCAAGGCAACACGCGCTTGCGTGTCGACGTCCGCGAGGTCGCCAAGATCGAGGTCGAACCCGAGATCAACTACTTTGGTATCGGTGGTCGAGCCGTCGGCGGCTTGAAACTCGAGCGTTTCATGGAAGTCGACGTCAAACAGCAACTGCGAGTTGATGGCGTCGTAGCTAACACCCGTGATCGAAGGCAGCAACGACTGCAGCCCCTGGGCTGACGAGAAAGAAATGCTCCCCTCATCCTCTTTCAACCGTTCGGTGACTTGCTTTTCGAACGCTTGCTGAAGACTGATCGCGTC
>JBCBLJ010000398.1:0-7450 GCA_038520195.1 Planctomycetota bacterium | reverse complement strand
CGGCGTCGCGGATTTCCTTGTACTGCAAGAGCCTTTCGACGAGCTGCGCCTGAGGGTCTTCGATCTGTTCGTCTTCGGATTCCTCCTCGACTTGGCCAGCACCTTGGTGGAACTGAAGAGCCAGGCCGTGCTCCCCAAACCTGTCGAAGAGGAATCCGAAGACGAACAGATCGAAGACCCTCAGGCGCAGCTCGTCGAAAGGCTCTTGCAGTACAAGGAAATCCGCGACGCCGCTTCCATTCTGGATGAAATGTCGGTGCGATGGCAGCAACACTACTCGCGGATGTCCGATGATCTACCGACACGTCGCATCGATCCAGGTGATCAACCGATCGCCGACTTGGAACTCTGGGACTTGGTCAGCGCGTTCGGTCGAATCATGCGTGAGTCCGCCGGTCCGCCTCAAACCGAAGTCATCTACGACGACACGCCGATCCACGTTTACATGCAGCGCATCCACCAAAAGCTGGCCGGCAGTGGCAGGCTGCCGTTGATGGACCTGCTCGATTCGGGCGTTCACAAGTCAGCCGTGATCGGATGGTTCTTGGCGACGTTGGAACTTTCCAGACACCACGGGGCAGCGGTCGAAGAAACGGAGCATGGCGACATCGTGATCGTCAAAACTGACGAATACCGCGACAGCCTCGAGGTCGCGGAAGTCGATAGCTACGGCAACGACGTTTTGACGTCCACCAACCTGCCAAAGCAACCAAGGTAAGTTGCCTTGAACGTAGCGATTCTGCATTGCCACTTGGAACGTGGCGGCGTAACCCAGGTCATCGAGAACCACGTCGCGGCCTTAACCGATCGAGTCGATCGAATCGCGTTGGTCTCCGGTCCCCGCAGATCCGGGTTGTCCCAACAAACCATTCGCGATGTCGAATCGATTGTCGTGGAGTCACTGGAGTATGACGCGGTTCGGCGCAACACTCAGGACCCCAGCGACCTGTCACGATTCATCGTCGACGCGCTCCGAGCGGGCGGCTTCACTCCCGACAACACCCTCCTCCATTGGCACAACCACTCACTCGGAAAGAATGTCGCCCAACCGCCAGCGATTGAGCATCTCGCAAATGCGGGCTTCCGGCAGCTGCTGCAGATTCATGACTTCGCTGAAGACTTTCGTCCCGAGAATCTTTGCGCCTTGATCGTGGCCAGCGAAGCGACCACGCCCGCGCAACTCGCGGAATACTGCTACCCCGCCGCACCGAACCTGCACTACGCGACGCTTTCCAGTCATGACGCGAGAATCATAGAATCACTCGGGTTCAAACCACAGTGTGTTCACCGACTGCCAAACAGCGTGACGCTAGGTGAGGATGTCCCTGACGAGAGTGAAGCACGGGACAAGCTTCAAGCCGCGGCCGGATTGCTGCCCGATTTTCGTTGGTGCCTCTATCCCGTTCGGGGCATTCGGCGCAAAAACCTGGGCGAATTCTGCTTGCTCAGCCAGATGCTTCCTGACAACGTCTATGCCGGCGTCACGCTACCTCCGGCAACCGACATCGAGCGCCGATCCTACGAGCGATGGAAACACGTCGCGACAAGAACGGCACCCAAGGCCATTTTTGATGCCGGCACCTTTGAAGGGGTGTCTTTTCGTGAGAACCTCGCTGCGTGCCATTGCGTTCTCTCCACCAGCGCGGCCGAGGGTTTCGGGATGGCGTTTCTTGAGCCTTGGCTCGCGAGGCGTGCCGTCGTTGCACGACGATTACCGGCCGTCGTATCCGATTTTGAGTCGGCGGGCCTAAAGCTAGACGACTTCTATGATGAAGTTCCAATCCCCGCTCCGTCCAAATGGCGGGAGACCGAACTCGAACGCACTGCCATCGCGTTCCGTCAGGCGTGGGATTCGGTGCCGCCGTGGGCCCGGCCGACAAGCCCAATGGCCCCGGAGGATTCCGATGCAGTTGATTTTGGCAAGCTTACTACGAGCGGCCAAATCGAGGTGCTGACGCGAATGGGCGTCGATGACGGGTTCGCGACCGAAGTCCGCGCGAGAAACGTCGAACTCGTTCGATCGCTGGAGCGTCCCGCCGACGCGCCGATCATCGAACACAATCGACATCTGATTGAGCAGGAATTCTCGATCGGATCCGCGGCACGACGCCTGCTCGAGATCTACACGAAGGTGCTGGCGTCCTCGCCGATCGAAGGTCACCGTCGACACGCCGTGTCGTCCATCGACTTGGTCTGTGCCGGTCGCGAATTCTATCCTTGTCGTACCGATGCGGTGCTCCCGAATGAATGAGACCTGGAACCAGGCGGTCCTCTCAAACCGCCGTCCGCTGGAACCGTTACCGACCGAGATCACACCGCGTTTGGGCGATCTCAGCGACATCCAGGCGGTCATTTTCGACGTCTACGGCACGCTCGTCGTGAGCGGTAGCGGCGATGTCGGAGTGGCAGACGAAACGGGTCGTGGGGAGTCAATCTCGGCAGCGATGAGTGCGGCCGGAGTCGCGGTCGACCGTATCCCGAGCATTGAACGCCTGCATGCGGTCATCCGAGGGTCCAACGATGAACGTCGTTCAGAAGACTGCCCGAAACCAGAAGTCGACATTGTCGAGTGTTGGCGTCAGGTGCTCTCAGAGAGCTCCGTCGAAGCCTCGACAGAGCAATGCAATCGGCTCGCCGCGGAGTACGAATCGAGGGCCAATCCGACGTGGCCGATGCCCGACGCGATGAGCGTCTTGAGACAGTTGTCGGGTGCCGAAACACGAATCGGTATTGTCAGTAATGCCCAAGCCTTCACGCTTTCCTTGGTCGAGGACTTGGCGGGAAAGTTCGGCGTCGACTCAATCCTGGATCCGAATCTGTGTGTCTTTTCGAATCGTTACCGACAAGCCAAGCCGGGCCCCCGTTTATTCGAGGTCCTTCGCGGCGGATTGGGGCGGCTGGGAATTGCCCCCGAGCAAGCCGTGTACGTGGGAAATGATCGGCTCAACGATGTTTGGTCGGCACATCAGGCGGGGCTGCGGACGGCCTGGTTTGCCGGTGACCGACGGAGTCTTCGCGACCGCCGTGACGACCCGAGGGTGGCGGATCTACCGCACGACATTGTATTGACACGGCTCAATCAACTATTGGACTGTCTCGGCCACGAAAAAGGTTCCGAGAATGAGTGATCGACGAGACGCTTGCACTGAGCGTGTCACCTTCGTGACCCTTTGGTGCCGCCTCGCGACGCGCCCCCGCGCATCGATGACGCCCAACCGTACCTAGCCTCGGCAGGCTGAGCGAGCATAATAGCGCGACCCGAGGCATTCCGCCGCCGCGCCATTGGCTGTCGCGACGTCGGCGAGGCGGATCGATTCACGAAGAATGCCCACCGGTGCACCCACCGCAACTTTGAGTCAAGACAAGACATGGGCGTACAGATTGGATTCGTGGGCACGCGATTCGCCGGCACCGACGGTGTCTCTTTGGAGAGTGCCAAGTGGGCGCAGGTGCTCTGGGATCACCGCCACGTCAGCCACTGGTACTCCGGGCTGAGCGACCGCGACGTTGACACTTCGATGGTCGTGCCCCACGCTTATTTCGGGCACCCCGACATCCAATGGATCAACCGTCGCGCCTTCGGCACGCGTACGCGTACGCCCGATGTCACGCAACGGATCTACGCGTTGGCCGACTACCTCAAAGGCACGCTGTACGAGTTCACTCGACGCTACGACCTTGACCTGTTGATCGTCCAGAACGCGCTTTGCATTCCGATGAATATCCCGCTTGGGATCGCATTGACGCACTTTATCTCGGAGACGGGCTTCCCCACGATCGCCCATCATCACGATTTCTATTGGGAACGTGACCGTTTCAGCGTCTCGGCCGTCACGGACATGCTGTGGATGGCTTTTCCGCCGGCGCTGCCACAGATCCAAAACGTCACCATCAACTCATTCGCGCAGGAAGACCTCGCCCACCGCCGTGGCGTGTCCTCAATCCTCGTTCCCAACGTGCTCGACTTTGAGACCGAACCGGACGAAGTCGATGAATACGCTCGTGGTTTTCGGTCCGACATTGGGCTCACGGAAGAGGACATCCTTTTCCTTCAACCCACTCGCGTCGTTCCACGAAAAGGCATCGAGCATGCGATCGCGCTCGTCGCGGCGCTCAAGAATGATCGATGCAAACTGGTGATTTCGCACGCCAGCGGCGATGAAGGCAACGAGTATTTGACGGCCCTCACGGAACTCGCCGAATCCAGCGGCGTGCACCTGATTCTGTGCGATCAGCAGGTCGGCGACAAACGCGCGCTCAACGAAGACGGCAGCAAGATCTACACCCTCGCCGATGCCTACTCTCAAGCCGATTTCATCACGTACCCGAGTCTCTACGAAGGATTTGGGAATGCACTTCTGGAGGCGTTCTATTTCCGCAAGCCAGTGCTCGTCAATCGCTACTCGATCTATGTCGCCGATATCGAACCCAAGGGAGCCAAAGTCATCACCATGCAGGGCTACCTGACGAAAGACGTGGTGAACAAGGTTCAAAAGATCATCGATGACCGTGAGTACCGCGAGTCGATGGTGGACTTCAACTACGAGATCGGCCGCGCATTCTTCAGTTACAGTGTGCTCCGAAGGAAGCTTCGCGCGCTCGTCACGAACTTCACCGGTCAGGACCACTTGTAAACGAAAAAAGGCGAGGCCGATCCCGAAGGACCGACCCCGCCTCGCACGGGGGGACGCTTAATATCTTGGTGCTCAACTCCGTGCTGATCCACGTCCTCCCGACATTAAGAGACTAGTTCGACTGCTTGCCGGGGGCCGATCTTCGCACGGAAATGACCTTGACCGCTGGCGAAGCCGGAGCGGTTGAATCGGTCCTACCGGTTGTTCCCCCATCCCGCCCCCGAATGCATCCGATTGAGGGAGAGTCCTTGCGAAGGAAGGGTCAACTTTTGCCAAGCGAAGGCCGAAGAGTCAGCCCTTCTTGCGACGTTTGAAGAGGCCACCGGTTTTCTTCGGCGTGGCAGAACCCTCGGTGACGATCAACGGCACATCGCCTGCCGGGGCGGAAGCATCGGCCTCTTTGCCAAGCGCCGCCAATTGCGCGAAATCGTTGGTGTCGGCCTTCGTCGGCAGGTCCTGTCCTGCGTCGAGGTTCAAGACCGGTGCCTCGATCGAAGCCGGGGCAGGCGGGTCGGTGAAGCCGCGAAGCTCGTCGGCGGTCACTTTGGCCGGTTCCTCTGGCTCGCCGAAGGGAGGCAAGACATTCTGTCGAACGGGTTGTCGCGAAGACTCCTCCAAAAGCGGCGCGAACACGGGATCCTCGGAATCATCCTTCGAGCCTTCCATCGGTTCCGCCGCAAACGCCTCACTCGCCCCATTCGGAGCGGAATCCAAATGGTCGCCCTCACTCTTGACGGGCTGCTCTGACGCAACTTGCTGCGAATCTTGCAGTTGCTGCGGAGTCTGTGAGACGGAGCCCAGCTCAACGATCTTGCCGCCAACCGGTTCTTCGAGGTCAGCGAGCACCGAATCACTCAGGCCTTGATCGAGAAGACTCTCCCATCGCAGCAAGTCGTCCTCGCAGAGCCCGACGGCCCGATTGAGCGTCATCGAAACCTCGCGTTCGATCTCCGGCAATCGGGCGTGCACGGTGAGCCGGCCATCGGCTCCATAGTCGAACGTGACGTCTACCCGCGCCCCCTTGCGCGTCCCCTGCGGCAAATCGTCGACGATACACTTTCCGACTTGAGTGGCATTGATGCCTCGATCATCGCCGCCTTCGACCACATCGATGCGGACGTTGGCCTGGTTGTCTTCGTGCGTCCGAAATCGGACTTCCTTCCGCGCCGGAAGGGCGCTGTTGCGGGGGATCATGATCTGACGTCGCGGCTTACCCGTTTTGGGGTCCATCGCGAGGACACCGAGATCATGAGAGTTGACGTTCCCGATGGTGATCGAACCGGTGTCACCGTTTTTCCCCAAGATCATACCGGCATACAACGCGGCACCGTGACTGACCGCTTCGTCCGGCGAAAGCGATCGATCCAATGTCATTGAACTGGCACGCTCCAACTCGCGTCGGATCATCGGCATCCGAGTCGACCCGCCGACAAGGATCAACCGGGTCAATTGATCCCAACTGACATCGGCATCGTCCAGGAGAAGTTGCACGGTGAGCAGTGTTCTCTCGACCAAGTCCGCGCAACGCTCCGCGAAGTGCTCCTCGGTAAGTTCCGTGCGAAGCCGCTTGCCGTCGTGCGCGAATGCGATCGAGACTGACTCACGTTGCGTGAGTGCGTGCTTGGTTTGGTTCGCCTTGCGTTGCAGTTCCTGGGTCGCTTGATCGTCCTGCCGGGGATCGATACCGTGCTCTTCCAAGAAAGCTTCGGAGATAAAATCGACGATACGTTGATCCCAATCGATGCCGCCCAGGTAAACATCGCCGGCGGTGGCAATGGTTTTAAAGTTGCCACCTTCGATCTCCATCAGGGTGACATCGAAGGTGCCGCCGCCGAGGTCGTAGACCAACACGGTCTCACGCTCGGCGCTGGTGCCGTCGGGCTTGAGAAACCCCTGTTCAATCCCGTACGTGATCGCTGCGGCGGTCGGCTCGTTGATGATGTCCAGGACACGGATTCCCGCGAGTCGTCCGGCATCCTGCGTCGCCTTGCGGCACGGCTCATTGAAAAAGGCGGGCACGGTGATGACCGCTTCCTGAATCTGGCCGAGCTTCATTTCCGCATCGGCACGGAGCTTTCGCAAAATGATCGCTTGGATCACTTCCGAAGGAAGCTGTTTACCGCGGATCGCTTTCTCGTAGTGGTCTTCGCCGATGTCGCGTTTGGCATAGACCGCCAAGCGATCCGGTTCCAGCAAGCCAGCTTCAATGGCCTCGACGCCAACGATGGGCTGCTTCTGATCGAAGAACACCGCGCTCGGTGTCGTCAGATCGCCTTCGGAATTCCGGATCGTTTCGGGGCGTCCGGTGGAATCCAGGAATGCGACGGTCGAAAACGTTGTTCCGAGATCGATCCCGACAGGATGAGTGGAGGTCGGTTCAGTCATGATCCGAAGGCCAGCGCAAATGCAGACGAGAAAAAGAGAAGTTCAAAAGTGGAACGCGCAAACCCCGCATCAGTACCCAACGCTGGTGGCCCACCACTCTCGCAAGCAAGCCCGATCATAGCATGTCGGTCACGGACTTGAGGGCCATGAATCACTGCGCAGTCGCCCTGGTAAAACCGCCCGATTGCCCGGGAATCGCCCAAACGGCACCAGCGGTCGGCCGCCACGTGGAATGACTGGAACGATGACTTGGATGCCGCCTCCCGGTTGTATGCCCCCACCCGGATATCCAAAGCCGCCGGAAGGATAGCCGTACGCGGGCTCCCAGATCGCATTCGGTGTGACGACGGGCACCGAGTCACCCCACGCATTCACAGGCCACCCCGCATCGACGCCAGCGAAAGCGGGCGAAAAATTGCTGACACGGATGT
>JBCBLJ010000851.1:0-3538 GCA_038520195.1 Planctomycetota bacterium | reverse complement strand
TGCGACGACACCCCAGAAAAGTGTCGCCAACGCGAACAACCGACAGATCAAATTGTCGTAGCGGATGAGGGTGATCATCTCAGTGGCTATGCCTACGCGATTCAGTTTCGAAGCCGAGAAGCGTATCGGCATAGCGTTGAAACAACCGTCTACGTCGATCCGGCGCACCAACGACAGGGCGTCGGGCGACATCTGATGATGAGCCTGTTGGAACGGCTTTCAAATCAAGGTCACCATCTCGCGTTGGCTTTGGCGACGCTCCCCAATCCAGGTAGCGTCGGACTTCACGAGTCGCTTGGCTTTACCAAGGTCGGCGTGATTCCCGAAGTCGGCTACAAGCTGGATCAATGGCACGACGTGGGGATCTGGTCGCTCAAGCTGAAGGGTGGAACGCTACGCGAGTAGTGCCACAAATTCATCGAGTTCCACGTTGTCAACCGCGTCGTCTTGGAGCGCAGACAAAGCGTGAATCGCGTCATCGACAACGGAAGGTTTGTCGACGGTCGCGGCTTCGGAAAGCTTGTCGACGGATTCAAAGACTACATCTGTAAGCACTTCGATCGCGTCGCTTGAGTCCGTTTCCGTTTTTGAAAACGCTTGTGTGGCCTGATTCTGCTGGACGCCAGCAGCGCCGACACCGCGACCGTTGCCCGACGTCGGACCACGGCTGCTGGTTGAGGCGACCGTGGACGATCCGCTCGCGTTTCCGGCAGCTGCTCGGGCGACCGCTGAAAGCGTGCTGGCATTGCCGATCGCGTCCGATCCACTGGAAGTGCCGACGACGCCTGAAACGAGAAGTTCTCGCAACGTCGCTGCGGAAATGCTTGGGTCCGCCGAGAGCGTGAGCGCGGCAAGTCCCGCGACATGTGGTGTTGCCATACTGGTTCCGGACATCGATGCGTAACGTCCCCCCACGTACGTGCTGAAAACGCCCACGCCGGGCGCGTCGACTTGAACCGCGTTGCTTGAGCCGACGCCGTTGCTGAAGCTGGCGATGCGCCCGCTCGAATCGTACGCCCCAACCGAAAGAACGTTGTTGTAAGAGCCACTGAATTGAGCTGGGAAACCTGGTACCGAAGCGTATTCGTTTCCAGAGGCGGCGACGATGAAAGAGCCAACGGATTGAGCGTACGAAATGGCCGATTCGATAGCGGAACTGTACCCGCCACCGAGGCTCAAGTTGATCACATTCGCCCCCATATCGGCGGCGTAGCGGATGCCGGCGGCGACATCCAACGAACTCCCCGAGCCGTTGTCCCCGAGGACTTTGATCGGAAGGATCGTCGCATCGGGTGCCACACCAGTGGCGCCAAACCCATTGTCATCCGCGGCGATGGTTCCCGCGACGTGCGTTCCGTGCCCATGTACATCGTTGGGATCGGCATCTCGGTTGGCAAAGTCATAGCCGTGAACGTCGTCGACGTATCCGTTTCCGTCATCATCGATTCCATTGCCGGCAATCTCACCCGCATTGACGAAGATGTTTGCGGCGAGGTCCGGATGGTCGAGGTCGACGCCGGTATCAATGACGGCGACGGTGATACCTTCGCCGGTGAATCCAGCCGCCCAGGACTCGGGCGCACCGACCGCGTTAAGCCCCCATTCGTTGGCGCCGCCGAAGTAGGCGACCTCGGTGAGTCGTTCCATTTCGTCTCCAGGCGCCGTCGGCTCTGCCTCCGGTGTCGGCGGCGGTGGGGGGACGAGGTTCGCGTTGAGTTCCATTCGATATCGGGTCGAACGCCATGATCGTGCGACGGACCAAACAAAGTACTGCCCCGCCTCGAGTTCGGCTTCGACGGTGTCGGCTTGTCTGCCACGGTTCATGGAATAGCCGACGAGTGCGCCTCGAGCATCGGTCACGAAGAGGTCGACGTTGGAGCGGAACCGGGAAATCGTCACGCTGAACTGGGCGTCTCTTTCCAATGAGAACCCGATGCGGTCGTACGGATTCCGCCAACCGAGCCGACTCCGCGCAACCACCGAGCCGTCCAGGTTACCGATGTCGGCACTCGCATTGGCCGCGACATCGCCTGCGACTTCGACGGCCGTCTCGTCGTGTTGCAAACCGTCCGCAGCGAGCAATCGCCGTGCCTCCATCGCTTCAAAGCCGACCTGCCGAATCATGTTGGAACCAACCGTATCTTTCGAAGAGAGTGTTTTGAAAAGAGAGGCATGGCGGCGACGCGGGGCATCCGCTCATGCCATTTCGAAACTACGTCGATTCCGGGACGCGGCGTGGGCATCAAGACCCAATTTGGATCGATTGGGGGACATCCGAAAGATGCGGTTTTTCGAGCGTTTCGCGGCCGTTCGTAGGTGATCGATGCGACCTGACCCTTCGCGGCGTCGACGGTTCTTTGGAGCCCGGCTGTGCGTGGGCGTTCTGGGACTTTCGAGGAATTTTCGTGTCAGGATTTTTGCTTTCCGCGCAAACGTTGGTGACGAGCATCGCGTTTGTTGGGCGGCGCTCCTTGCCGAAGAAACCCGTGGAGAGGACCCAGCTTTCGGAAATGGCCCGTCCGACGTCGCCGATAGAAGACCGATCGAAATGGAGCACCCGGAGTGTCGTCGAGCGATTCGGATCGTCTCGTAGTGATGAAGCGATAAATCCGCGCGGAGCCTGGCGGGCCCTTCCAGAGATGGCATCCGACATCGCTCGACTCAGTTGCTCACAAATGCTTGCTTGGTGTGTCTCGATGAACCAAAATCGCAGGCCCGACAACGTCGTTGGGATCGAACGGCTCATTGTTCAGGGCTTGCGATGGAAGACCAGACGGGTTCTGAGACAAACCTCTCACTGCTTATCCGGCTTCGGAGTGGAACGCAAGATGCGGCGACTTGGGACGAGTTTGTAAACCGGTATGGCCCAAAGATTCATCGCTGGTGCTGTCATTGGGGGCTGCAACCGGCGGATGCCGAAGACGTGACCCAAAACGTGTTGCTCGCGCTATCCAATCAGATGAGAACCTTTGAGTATCGCGCCGATGGACGCTTTCGAAGCTGGCTGAAAACCGTGGCGTATCGGGCGTGGTGTCGATTTCACGAACAGCGCAAGCGAAATGCCGCGGCGACGGCAGATGATTCTGTTCGTCGTTTGCTCGAGTCGTTGGAGGCGCGAGAAGACTTCCTGCGGGAGATCGACCGCGAGTGCGAACGCGACATCCTCGAACACGCGATGCGCTACGTGAAGTCACGCGTGAAAGCGAATACTTGGACGGCATTCTACGAAACGGCGCTGGAGAGTCGCGCCGCAGCGAATGTTGGTGAAGAATTGGGTTTGAGCGTCGTCGCCGTTTATCAAGCTCGTAGCCGGGTTCAAGCGATGATCAAGAAGGAGGTCGCACAGTTGGAAAAGGGTGACGTGACCGTTGATTGAGCATTCACTCCAGAGGACATGACGATGAGTAGCGATTGCCCGGATGACGAGGCGCTACGTGAACTGCTATCGTCCGATGGTGCTTCGATGCGGCAGGACCAGGATTCGACGGTCCAAAGTCACGTCGAGCACTGCGCGCTCTGCCAAACGCGAATGGATGAC
>JBCBLJ010000705.1:0-4411 GCA_038520195.1 Planctomycetota bacterium | reverse complement strand
GCCTTCAATGCGACGAACACCATGCGGCTGACGCGAGGCAGGTGGCTTGACCTGTTTTCCGACAACAACGCTCGCATCGAGGTTGTCTACCTTGAACCACCGCTCGATACGATTCTTGTTCAAAACCGTAGTCGTGGCGAACCTGTTCCCGAACAAGTGATCACAAAGTTGGCGGCAAAGTGTGAACCGCCGACATGGCCGGAATGCCACACGCTCTTGGTCAGCGACATGAGCAACAATGGAACCCGATAGAGACCGATGCTCCTGACAATTTCTACTACCGGTGAGCCAAGCGGTGACCTTGGTTTTCTGCTGCACAAGCATCCCGATCGGGTCCAGGAGTTTGAACTGAGTTTCGGCCGGGCGATCGTTTACTATCCGGAATCGAGTCCCGGCCGTTGCTCCGCGTGCCTGCTGCTGGACATTGACCCCGTCGAAATGGTGCGGGGTCGAAAGCGTGGCGAGCCATCCTATCTGCTCGGACACTACGTCAACGATCGTCCCTATGTTGCATCCTCGTTGATGAGTGTGGCGATTTCCCAGGTGTTTGGAACAGCGATGGCAGGGCGCTGCAACGATCGTCCGGTACTCGCCGAAACGCCGATTCCGTTGACCGCCACGATCGACGTGCTTCCGGTCCGCGGGGAGGCGGAATTAGTGAACCGCTTGTTCGAACCGCTCGGCTACCGCGTCGCAACCTCTCGGCACCGGCTCGACGAACAATTTCTTGAATGGGGCGAGAGCCAGTATTACTCCGTGTCAATCTCCGCCGTGGTGACGCTTGCTCAATTGCTGACTCATCTTTACGTTTTGATTCCCGTCTTCGACAACTCAAAGCACTATTACGTGGGCGAGGACGAGTTGCAAAAACTCTTGTCCAAGGGCGGACCCTGGCTGGGAAACCACCCGGAAAGAGAGAGAATCACCAAGCGATATCTACGCCACCAACCCAGTTTGTTCCGCCGGGCGCTGGAACGTTTGGTTGAGATGGACGAATCGATGGATCAGCAGGAACTGCACTCCGACGGAGACGAAGAGGTCCTCGAGCGTCCAATCAGCTTGAACGAGCAGCGTCACGGAACCGTCCTTTCGGCGCTGCGGGCAAGCGGGGCGACCAGCGTGATCGATCTGGGATGCGGCGAGGGAAAGTTGCTGCGACAGTTGCTTCGCGATCGGCAGTTTGATCGGATCGTGGGCGTGGATGTTTCGATCCGAGCGCTGGAGATCGCGAGCAAGCGACTGAAGTTGGATCGGCTTCCGGAGCGACAATCGATGCGAATGCAGTTGGTCCACGGCTCCTTGATGTACCGCGATGATCGGTTTTCGGGTTTTGACGCCGCCTCCGTTGTGGAGGTCATCGAGCACCTCGATCCTCCGCGATTGGCTGCCTTTGAACGGGTGCTATTTGAGTTCGCGCGACCGAAGACCGTCGTGCTGACGACGCCGAATCAGGAGTACAACGTGATGTGGGAGAGTTTGCCGGCGGGCGAATACAGGCACCCCGACCATCGCTTCGAGTGGCCGCGCGACACCTTTCAGGATTGGGCGACGGGCGTGGCAAATCGATTCGGCTATCAAGTTCGATTTCTACCCGTCGGACCGGAAGACGACAACGTCGGAAGTCCCACACAGATGGGTGTCTTCACGCGCGAGGGCTCCATCCAGCACAACGAATCGAAGGTCGCCCAAGCAAGCGCATGAAGTTGAACGATTTGAGTAACTGAGCCAACCAAAAGAACGTGAAGATCAAGATCCCCAACCTCTCACTCGTCGTTCTCGTCGGCCCAAGTGGGGCCGGAAAGAGTACGTTCGCTCGCCAGCACTTTCTTCCCTCAGAAGTCATGTCATCGGACTTTTTCCGGGGCCTCGTCTGCGATGACGAAAACAGCCAAGCGGCAACGAATGAAGCCTTCGACGTGTTGCACTACGTTGCCGCAAAGCGTTTGGCTCTTGGCAAACTGACCGTCGTCGACGCGACCAACGTTCAAAAGGAAGCACGCCGTCCACTGGTGGCATTGGCTCGCAAGTACCACTGCTTGCCGGTCGCGATCGTGTTGAACCTTCCAGAAGACATCTGCCACGAACGTAACCGTGATCGGGCCGATCGGACGTTCGGCCCGCACGTGTTACGGAATCAGCGATCTCAATTGCGACGTTCGCTCCGCGGATTGAAGAGAGAGGGCTTTCGCCACGTGTTCGTGATGAATTCCCAGGAAGAAGTCGACGCCGCGACGATGGAACGCGTGCCGCTCTGGAATGACAAGCGTCACGAACGGGGGCCCTTCGATATCATCGGTGACGTCCACGGTTGCTGCGATGAATTGGAGGAGTTGTTGAGCAAGCTCGGATATGAAATCAAGGCGCCAACGATCATTAGCGATTTCCCGGAAGCGAATCAGACGATGTACGCGCACCCCGAAGGCCGAAAGGCGGTGTTCGTCGGTGACTTGGTCGACCGAGGTCCCCGAGTCCTCGACACACTCGGCATTGTCCGGACGATGGTGCTGCACGGAACGGGAATCTGCGTCCCGGGAAACCACGATATAAAGCTGCTCCGGAAGCTACAGGGCCGCAGCGTGCAAATGACCCACGGACTCGAAGAGTCTTGGCGTGAGATCGAAGCGCTTCCCGACGAGTCGCGTGACCGTTACTGCAACGAACTTGCCCAGTTTCTTGATGGGTTGGTGAGCCACTATGTACTCGCGGACGGAAAGCTCGTTGTCGCGCACGCGGGGTTGAAAGAGGAATTCCAGGGACGAGGGAGCGGCAGGGTCCGCGAGTTTTGCCTGTACGGTGAGACGACAGGGGAAACCGATGAGTTTGGGCTGCCGGTGCGCTACAACTGGGCGGCAGACTATCGTGGCAGGGCAGAGGTGGTCTATGGACACACGCCTGTCCCTGAACCGGAGTGGTTGAACCACACGGTTTGTATCGATACCGGCTGCGTCTTTGGCGGCAAGCTGACCGCGCTGCGCTATCCGGAACGGGAGTTTGTTTCTGTTGCGGCGAAGAGAACGTACTGTCAGCCATCGCGCCCCTTTTTGCCCGAACAGGCCGGCGATTCGCTGTCCGCTCAGCAATGGCACGACGACATCCTCGACGCCTCGGACGTGATCGGGAAACGGATTGTCGCGACTCGTCTGCAACGCAACGTGACGATTCGTGAGGAGAATGCGACGGCTGCGTTGGAAGTGATGAGTCGTTTTGCGGTGAATCCAAAGTGGTTGATCTATTTGCCTCCGACGATGTCCCCGTGCGAAACCACTAGCGAACCAGGAATGCTGGAGCATCCCTCCGAAGCATTTTCGTACTATCGTCATGAGGGCATCGCACGAGTCCTCTGCGAGGAAAAACACATGGGGTCTCGCGCGGTGGTGGTGATTTGCCGCGACGAAGACTCCGCGCGCGAGCGTTTCGGTGTGACCGATGACGAAGCGGGAATCGTCTACACACGTACGGGTCGTCGGTTCTTTAACGACCCGAAGTTGGAGCGAGAGTTGCTCGGCCGATTGCGAACAGCAATGGACGCTTCGGGTTTTTGGGAGGAGTTTCAAACGTCCTGGGCGTGTCTCGATTGCGAGTTGATGCCCTGGTCGGCGAAGGCTCAGGAGTTGCTTCGGACACAGTACGCCGCCGTTGGAGCCGCGGGGCGAGCGGGGTTGTCTTCGGTCGCTTCGAGCCTGCGAGACGCTTCGACGAGATTGGTGGACTCGGAACGGGACCGCATGCAGGGAATCGCCGATCACATGAACGCTCGCCACGACTCGATCGAGAAGTTTACGACGGCGTACCGCCACTACTGTTGGCCGGTCACGTCGCTCGACGATTTGAAACTCGCTCCGTTTCACCTCCTGGCGACCGAAGGCGCGGTGCACACACATCGCACGCATGATTGGCACATGGAAACGCTGGCACAAGTCTGCAAGGCGGACGACGCGGTGCTGTTAGCAACGGCTTACAAGTCGATTGAGTTGACCGACAACGCAAGCGTCGGCGAAGGGATCGACTGGTGGATGGGGATAACGGAGCGAGGAGGTGAAGGAATGGTGGTCAAGCCAGTGGACTGGATTGTTCGCGGCAAGAAGGGACTGGTTCAACCGGCCGTCAAGTGTCGCGGAAAGGAATACCTGCGGATCATTTACAGTCCCGACTATGATTCGGCCCAGAACCTACCGAGGTTACGCCATCGACGTCTCGGCCGGAAACGATCGCTCGCACTCCGCGAGTTCGCGCTCGGGATCGAGTCGCTCGAACGATTCGTTCGACGCGAGCCACTTCGCCGGGTCCACGAATGTGTTTTCGGCGTCTTGGCACTCGAGAGCGAGCCGGTCGACCCACGTTTGTAGCCTGACCGGTGACCTCGACTGCTGTTCTGGATTCACTGCACGGCGGGATCGCGCGCCGTCTTTGC
>JBCBLJ010000566.1:0-5630 GCA_038520195.1 Planctomycetota bacterium | reverse complement strand
TCCCCGAGTTTTCCAAGAGCCACCCACGTCGTGAACGGGGCGAGTCGATTTGGAAAGAGATCGCCGAGAAACGACGAGAATTGCGGTCGTCTTGGGGCGGAAATGCCACTCGCGATAGGCACCCCAGTTTTCTTCCCAGCCGCCGAACGACCGCAATTCTCGTCGTTTCTCGGCGATCTCTTTCCAAATCGACTCGCCCCGTTCACGACGTGGGTGGCTCTTGGAAAACTCGGGGAAGCGACTGCCGAATTCGACGTCCTGAAAAACGGCCGTCATCGAGTAATAGTCGCGGATTGAGATAGGATCGAACTTGTGGTTGTGACACCGCGCGCAGCCGATGGTCACACCCATCACCGAAGCACCGACGGTCTGCATGATTTCGTCCATCCGATCGGCACGGGCTTGGCGTATGGCAGCGGGCTCTCGACCAACCGTCGCGGCGGGAACATGCGGGCCCGCGACGAGAAAGCCGGTGGCTTCGCCAACGCCGAGTGAATCGCCGGCGATTTGCTGCCGAACGAACTCGTCATACGGTAGATCCTCGTTGAAAGCACGAACGACGTAGTCGCGGTAGATCCAGGCGTTCTTGCGATACAGATTGGCTTCTGATCCGTTTGTCTCCGCCCAGCGAATGACATCCAACCAGTGCTGAGCCCAGCGTTCGCCGAAATGCGACGAATCAAGCAAGCGATCGACCAACGCCACATAAGCGCTTTCCGCATCTTCGCCGTAGGCATCCACAAATTCGGCGATCTCCTCGGGCGTCGGTGCGAACCCCGTCAAAACGATCGATGCACGACGGATCAAGGATCGCGGGTCGGCGGGGCGAGAGAACGCCAAACCTTTCTGTTGAAGCGTTTGCGCCAGGAAAGCATCGACGGGTGGGAGCTTCGATTCGGGGACAGCGGGACGCGCGACGGATTGAAAGGACCAATGGTCCGAGGTCACTTCGGCCACTTCTTCCATCTGGCCGGGCCAAACGGCCCCCTCCTTAATCCACTGCGTCAGTAGGTCGATTTCCGACTGGGGCAGTTTGTCGTCGTCCGGCGGCATCGCCATGTCTTCGTCGACATGGTTGATCACCTCAATCAGGTAGCTCTTTTCCGGCTTGCCAGGCATGACGGTCGCCGCGCCGGAGTCTCCGCCACGCAGTAGTTGACTGCGAGAATCGAGACGCAGACCGGACTCCTGTTCATCTTCCCCGTGGCAATGGGCACAACGCTCTTCCAAGATCGGCGCGATCTGCGATTCAAAATCGATGTCCGCGGCCGCGGGCGAAGAAAACAAAAGAGTGAGCGTGAGTAGCGCAAGCAGAAGCGCGTTCAATCGGGGCATTGAGGTACCTGGGGTGGGACGACGGAGCATCACAAAATAACCGAATCGGTGCCCCGTTTCCAACTCGGGTGATCGGTGGGTCGGCAGAGCCCACACCCGAATACCCCGTCCGATCTCGATCGGGTTGTTCGATCGGGTTGTTCGATCGTGCGCAGAACGGACTTCAACGTCTGGCCGTCTGCCACGCCGGGCACTAGGAGTTCAAAGGCCAGTTTGCCTTTGATAAGAATTCGGACCGTCACGTTTCGGCCGACTCATCGACCTCTGACGCCGGAGTTGAGTCGCGACAACCTGAGACAAGAAAGGCGAGCAAGAGGAAGAGGGCTCGACCGAAATTGTCGCAACTCAGTTGCAATCCATTTGCGCTAGTTGAAGCTCGGCCTCGAACCGGTCCCGTTGAGCTTGGCGAAGAAGTCCGGCAACTTACCCACGTAAGTGTGGCAGTGTTTGCAGACGCTCGCATTGGCGGAGATTTCAAGACCGCATTTGTTACAGGGACGTGAGTCCGCTGTCGGCGGCTTGGGTTCCGGAGGTGCTGGCGGTGCGTCACCCAGGATTCGCATCACGGCCGTGTCGGTCACGTTTTGTCGCACTTGATAACCGAACACAAATTTCTCGTTGCACCGAGGGCACCGGATCGACTTCCCGATCAGGTCAACGCTCCCTCGAAGCTTGTGGCCTTTTGGACACTGGCACGTCATTGTCTCAGTCTTCTCGTTCATCGTTTTCCCCTTATCGTCCTCCGCGTCCCGACTCTCGTTTAACCCATGCCAACGAGGCATGTTCCGTCTGAATCGAGGGCGCGAGCGATCTTTTGCTCGGCACGTGTTTCGCAGTCAAGTTCTATTTCTTGGCAAGACGTTTCATTCGTTGTCGTGGTTCTCCCTTTTCCGTTGTTTTATCGGCTCGCGGCAAGTC
Organism: Planctomycetota bacterium; assembly: GCA_038520195.1. Classification (GTDB taxonomy): domain Bacteria; phylum Planctomycetota; class Planctomycetia; order Pirellulales; family Pirellulaceae; genus Stieleria. The sequence continues at coordinate 3,377 of JBCBLJ010000566.1, read as the reverse complement.
CCCTCTATCCGGTGTTAGACTGGAGGAGCCGATTCAGCCCTTCACGTCTCCGGAAACCGTGATGACCGCCCGAACAAAAAGACGCTCCGCAGCCATTTTTCTTTGCATCTTTTTTGCGATTTCTGTGCAGGCCCAAGACAAGCGGGCAAAACCCCCGGAGTTTTCCGAGGCGGATACAAAGGGCGTTTTTTTCGAGTCGGTGGAGAAGGCGATCCGTGGGACGCGACCCTCCCTCGCGGAGCTACAGTCCAAACGTCCAGGCGTACAAACCGCGGTGGCCAAAACCGCGACCAAGACGGACGGCCCCGCCGGCGGTGGCATCTGGGACAAACTGGTCTCGGCGACCTCACTGGAGGACGAAATCAAGCGCGTGAAACTGCACTACGATTCGGCGGTCACTCAACCGGGGCCCTTCAAGAGCGGCGGCTACCAGGACGCTCGACTCGACCTGATGGTGCTTTCAAGCCTGTTTGCGGTCATCACCGAATACGGCGGTGAAGTCCGGTGGAAAAAGGATGCCGCCGCCGCGCGTGACTTGCTGGGGCGAACCGCGTTCAACTGCAACGAAGGCACGACCCAGGTCTTCAATGAAGCCCGGGCAAGAAAGGACGATCTGCAAGACCTGATGTCGGGCAGCGGCCTGCGCGGACGCAAAGCGGAAGACTCAAACGACTGGGCCGTCATCGCCGATCGCAGCCCGATGATGGAGTACCTCGAAGAGCTTCGAGAGTCACTGCGTGAAGCGACCGCCGCCGAAGCCGGCGTGAAGTCCGACCCAGATTCCGTTCGCCGCTCCGCCGAACTAATCGCGGTGCTGGGCAAGGTCTTGACGCAAGAGGGAATGGACGACTGGGACGACGAAGACTACGCCGCGTACAGCGACCAGATGACCAAGGCCGCGATGGGAGTGACACGCGGCCTTGAGGTGAATGACTACGACGCGATCCGAAAGGCTGTCGGTGCCGTGACCCAGTCCTGTGACGCTTGCCACGGCGATTTTCGATAAAGAGCGTTTCGGGATTCACTCCGTTCACTTAGCGGCACGCAACTGGCTCTGGCTGCATCTCGCTTGAGTGGAGCTTCACTCGCCGCCGCTGACCCCGGCATTCCGCGCGAGTGAATGCGGTTCGCGAATCCACTCGCCATCGATGCGCATGCTAAGTCGCGTCCTCGCGCGACCGCGAAGTGCTCAGCCCTTTGCGAGCTTGGCGGCCACTCGTTCCAAAAGCGCCTTGGTGAGCTTGATGCCCTCGTATTCCGACACCTTGCCACCCTCGTATTCAATCCCGACGTAGCCGTGGTAGCCGTGTTCCATCACGATACCCATCATCTTCTCATAGTCCGTGTGGGTTTCGTTTCCTTCCGCATCAAAGTCGTGCGACTTGGCGCTGACGGCTTTAGCAAACGGCATCAACTCGTCCACTCCCTTGTAGCGGTCGTAGATCTCCGGGTTCTTTCCTCGGGTCACATAGAAATTGCCGAAGTCGGGTAGCGTGCCGCAGTTATCCATCTCGGTCTTCTTGATCGTTGCGGCCAACCAAGCACCGTTGCTACTCAAACCGCCGTGGTTTTCAACGATCACATTGAGGCCGCGCGGTTTCGCGTACTCGCTGAGTCGCCGAAGGCCGTCGGCGGCGAGTTTCATTTGCTCTTCGTAGGAGCCCTGACTTCCTGCGTTGACGCGAATGCTATGACAGCCAAGGTACTTCGCGGCGTCGACCCACTTGTAGTGATTCTCCACCGCTTTAGTCCGCTTCGCTTCATCGGGGTCGCCCAAGCGTCCTTCGCCATCACACATGATGATCAGGCTTTTCACGCCCAGGTCGTCGCAACGCTGCTTCAGTTCTGCGAGATACTTTTCGTCCTTCGCTTTGTCCTTGAAGAATTGATTCACGTACTCGATCGCGTCGATCCCAAACTCTTCCTTTGAGATGCGCGGGAAGTCCAAGTTCGTCAGCCCTTTGGACGCGTCTCGCAAGGTGCGGTGCAACGACCATTCGGCCAGCGAAATCTTGAATGGTGTTTTTCCACCCCCGTGATGATCCGCATACAACGGTGTTTGGAAGGCCGTGATCGCGGCAAACGAAGCCGCAGAGCTTTGGAGGAACTGGCGTCGAGTGGACATGGCGTTCGGTTTCGGGAGGCAGTGGAAGGAAATCCTCGAGGCCGATAATGTAATCCAAGTCACTGGTTTCGTGGCCCTTGATTCCAACGACACGGCCTTGAATCTGTATCGATCGCTCCTACGACCGTTGCTGTTTCGCCTGGATGCCGAAACGGCGCACGACCTCGCCATCGGCGTCGCCGCTCTTCCGTGCATCGACCGTGTCGGTTCCCTCATCGGTGGCGGGATCATCGACCCGCTCTTGCGAGTTTCAATCGGTTCACTCGAGTTTCCCAATCCGGTCGGCCTTGCAGCCGGTTGGGACAAAAACGCGCGCTGCCTGTCATCGCTCGCCACGCTCGGCTTTGGTGCGATCGAAGTCGGCTCGGTCTCTGCGCGACCATCGCACGGGAACGCCAAGCCGCGTCTATTCCGCTTGCCCGAAGATCAAGCCATCGTGGTCAACTACGGCTTGCCGAACGATGGAGCCGAACGCGTCGCTCAACGTCTCCAGTCGCGTCGACCAAGCGTCCCCCTAGGGATCAATGTCGTCCGAACGAACGACGGCGTCGCGCCCCATTTGTCGGCCGACGAAATCTACGACGACTACTTTCACAGCGTCCAGACACTGCATTCGGCGGCGAGTTATCTGGTACTGAATTTGAGTTGCCCGAACACCGACGGTGACTCGGACTTCTTCGCCACGCCGGGTTCCTTGACACCCTTGTTGGATCGACTCGCGGCGCTGGAACTGCGTTGCCCCATTTTCCTCAAAGTCGCTCCGAACCCCGACCCGCGCTCCATCGAACGTTGGATCAGCGAAGTTGAACGTTCGCCGTTTGTGGAAGGATTCTTATTTAACCTGCCGACCGGAAAGCCAAGCGCGCTTGAAATCAAATCACCGCCGAATGCTTACGAGCATCTGCCTGGCGCCGTCGCGGGGCGGCCTGTCGCGACGCTCTTGGATACCTGTCTAAGTGAGATGTATCGACGCATGCCGCCCAATCGATTCACGTTGATCGGCGGTGGCGGCATCTTCACGGCCGAAGACGCCTACTCACGGATCCGACATGGCGCTTCACTCGTCCAACTCTATACCGCGTTGATTTACGAAGGCCCCGGCGTCGTCCGGCGGATCCAACGAGGGCTGGTAAAGTTGCTTCAGCGCGATGGTCTGGAGAACGTCACACAAGCGATCGGATTGGAGTGGCGTTGCTAGTGCCGCGGGAATCTAATGACGCTGCTTGGAAAAGCGGTAACCCGACGCGTGAGC
>JBCBLJ010001090.1:0-2152 GCA_038520195.1 Planctomycetota bacterium | reverse complement strand
CGACGCTCAAGATGGCCGCCATCGAGGGAGTCCAGCAGCAGCATCGTCACTACCAGATAACGGCCGCAGAGTAGCCTCGGAACGAGTTGGGCCGATCCTTCGCATCGCAGCAACGACGAATGCAAGGTCGTGGAAACGAAGCCCGTAGGTTCCCAGCGGCAGAGCGAAAGGGAGCCATCATGGTGACTCTTATCACTTGCACCTTGCGGCTTTGCGGACCACACTTTCCCGACTGGGAACGATAGGGTTCCCGTGAATGATGGGTCGCGAAATTTTCAACCGCGGTTCCGTTTCAACAAGTCACGCGAGAGGCTGCGATGCGTTTTTGCACTCTTCTATTTTTGCTTCTTTCCACGGTCAACGCGTTTGCCGATGATTGGCCCGGGTGGATGGGACCGCAACGCGACAACGTCTGGCGCGAAGATGGCATCTTGGAGCAGTTTCCCGAAGGGGGACCGAAGGTCGTTTGGCGACAAGAGATTGCCGGAGGTTATGCTGGTCCGGCCGTCGCGGATGGGCGCGTTTTTGTCACCGACTACGCGACCGAAGCCGATGTGAAAGTCGACAACTTCGCGCGGAAGAGCTTCACTGGCAGCGAACGAGTCCTCTGCCTTGATGAAGCGTCCGGCGAGGTACTTTGGAAACACGAGTATCCCGTCACCTATGGCATCTCGTACCCCGCCGGCCCCCGCTGTACGCCGACGGTCGATGGCGACTCGGTTTACACACTCGGTGCCGAAGGCAATCTGATTTGCTTCAAAGCCGACAGCGGCGAGATTGCTTGGCAGAAGAATCTCCCGGCGCAGTACGAAACCAAGTCGGCACTTTGGGGATACGCCAGTCATCCATTGATCGATGGCGACAAGCTGATCGTGATCGCGGGCGGGACCGGGTCTCACGCCGTCGCACTCAACAAACGCACGGGCGAAGAGATTTGGCGGAGTCAGGAATCCATGCAGCGTGGCTACTCCCCGCCCAGCATCATCGAGGCCGGTGGCGCTCGACAGTTGATCTTATTTCATCCCGAGGGCGTCGCGTCTGTCGATCCTGAGAATGGGAAGACGTATTGGACGGAAGACTACTTGGCCGACAACGGTTCGGTGATCATGACACCGATCTATCACCAAGGCTTGCTCTATTGTGCTGGCTACAGCAACAAAAACTTGATGTTGGAGCTTGGGCAGTCGTCGCCAACGGCGACCGCATTGTGGCGCGACGAACCGAAGACCGGTATTTCGCCGGTCAACATTCAACCGTATGCCGAGGACGGTTATCTGTACGGATTCGATCAGGGTGGCGAGTTGATCGCCGCGGACTTCAAGACCGGCAAGCGACTCTGGAAAGCGAACCAACCTCTCGGCGTGACCAGACGCATTCAAACCGGTTCGGCGTTCATCGTTCGCAACGGCGACCGCGTCTGGATGTTCAACGAGATGGGCGAACTGCTCATCGCAAAATTGTCGCCGGCGGGTTACGAAGAGATCGATCGGGCGAAAGTGATCCAGCCGACCGGTTCGGCTTTCGGGCGAAAAGTCGTTTGGTCCGCGCCCGCATGGGCAAACAAACGGGTTTACCTCCGAAATGACGAGGAATGCGTCTGCATCGATTTGGCGCGGTGAGTGCGCATGGACAAGAGTACGAGTTCTCGCCGACGGGGCTTGTAACGCGCTTCCCGACCCGGCTCCTCGACGATAACGTGACGGCGGGGCTACATCACTCGTCACCCTGGCGAACCGACTTACCGACCGGCTTCGACCGCCCCCTTTGATTCCCACGTTCCGGCAGACGTTCGAACGCCCTCGTTTTCGAGAATTCTCATGAGATCAGTCTGTTGTCTCTTGCTCGTCGCATTGCTATCCAATCTCGTTGCAATGCGATCCCAAGCGCAAGATGTCCCCAACAAGGTCATTGTGATGGGCATGATCCATCGCAACCACCGAACGAGCACAGACTATTCGCTTGAGAGAGTCAAGCAGATCATTCGGAGTGTCAAACCGGACTACGTTCTTACGGAGATTCCACCGGACCGACTCGAGACGGCCGCAGAGCAGTTCCGCAACGATGGAAAGATCACGGAGTCACGAGTCATTGTCTTTCCAGAATACGTCGACGCACTCTTTCCCTTGACAAGGGAGTTAGATTTCCAAATCGT
>JBCBLJ010001068.1:0-2273 GCA_038520195.1 Planctomycetota bacterium | reverse complement strand
CTACGCATTTTGGTTCCTGACACCCTTTCCGACCAATCGGATGACCCCAAGTTGAGTTGGACAAGGCACTCGGGTGCCATCGCAGCTTGATTCAGAGGGCCGGATTCCGGGCCACGGTTGCGACGTCGGGGTTGGGATCGCCGACCCGGCTTCGAATTCTCGAGGAATCTGATTTTCGGTGTCAGATTGGTGTTTGGGCTGGATTAGGTTCGATAGCCACTGCGGAGAAACACGTGCCCGACTTTCCAGAAACCAGCGAAACCTTGATTGGACGCGTCAGCGATCCATCAGACCATGTCGCTTGGGAAGCCTTTGAACAGCTCTACCGCCCCGTGATCTTTCGGATCGCGCGTGCCCGCGGACTGCAGCACTCCGACGCGTTGGATTTGGTACAGCAGGTGTTGGTTTCGGTCTCGGGCGCGATCGGTCGATACGAGTCCCGTTCTGACGGCACGCGTTTTCGGCACTGGCTCAGTCGCATCACGCGGAATGCGATTTTGAAAGCACTCTCGCGTGGCGCGCCGGATCGCGCCGCAGGTGGTTCGGACGTCTTGGACGTGCTGTCGTCGGTGGCGAACGATGACGATGCCGAAACGCAGTCGCTGATCCGGCTGGAGTATCGTCGCGAGCTGTTCCGTCGAGCCGCAGATCAGGTGCGCGGCGAGGTCGCCGAATCGACTTGGGCCGCGTTCGAATTAACGGTCTTGCAGGGGCACCCCGTCGAATCCACTGCGACTTCATTGGACTTGTCCGTGGGGAGCGTCTACGCGGCGCGGAGCCGAATCATGAGGCGGCTTCGTGACGTTGTTCAAACACTCGAGCAATGGGACCCGGAGGGTTGATTCGATGAAACAGGTATCGTGCGAAAGACGTCCGATCGAGGCCTTCCTCGAGGGTCAGCTGGACGAAGCGTCGCGGATCGACTTCGAGCGCCACTTGAGTGAATGCGAAGTCTGCCAGCAGCAGCTTACCCAGTCGGCTGCCGATCCCGAGTTATGGACGGAGGTCGTTGAGTTACTCGGCGAAGACAGCAAGGACGTCGATCGAACCAGCGCGAGCGCGGCGAAAGATGGAACGAAGCAGGTACTCAGCGTCTTGGATTCGCTCGCCCCCTCAGACGATCCGAACATGCTCGGGCGGCTCGGCGAATACGAGGTCAGTGGCGTGATCGGGATTGGCGGGATGGGTGGCGTGCTGAAAGGCTATGACCGTTCGCTTCGTCGTGTCGTGGCCATCAAGGTGATGGCACCACACTTGGCTGACAACGGTTCGGCGCGGCATCGATTTCAGCGAGAAGCCCGCGCCGCGGCGGCGATCACACACGACAACGTGATCGATATTTATGGAGTGGCCGAGGCGACGGGTTTGCCGTACCTGGTGATGCCGTTCGCGCGTGGGCCCTCCCTGCAAAAGAGGCTCGATGAAAGCGGGCCGATGTCAGTGACGGAGGTGCTACGAATCGGTCGGCAAATCGCGTCGGGATTGGCCGCCGCGCACGAACAAGGGTTGGTGCACCGCGACATCAAGCCCGCCAATATCTTGCTCAACGATGGTATCGAACGCTTGTGGATCACCGATTTCGGTGTCGCCCGTGCGATGGACGACGCGTCGATGACTCAGACGGGGTTGATCGCCGGCACACCACAGTACATGTCGCCTGAACAGGCCCGCGGCGAGACCGTGGATCACCGCAGCGACCTCTTTAGTCTGGGCAGCATTCTTTACACGGCGTTTGCGGGTCGACCGCCATTCCGCGCCGACACCGCCTACGGGATCCTCCGGCGAATCACCGACACGAACCCGCGAGACCTTCGCGAGATCAACCCCGACGTGCCCGATTGGATGTGCGATGTGATCGCGCGCTTGATGGCGAAGCATCCTGGAGATCGATTTCAATCGGCGGAGGAAGTCGCTGACTTGCTGGAGTCCTGCCTCGCCCATCTTCAACAGCCGACACACGTCGCGCTGCCGGACAACCTTCGCGGCATCCGTTTAAGCCAAACCAAGTCACGTCCGAGTTTCAAGTCCGTTCGCAATGGAGTCTTTGCGATGCTTTCACTGATCGGTGTTTCGTTTTTGGTTTTTCAAGTCACCGCCGCACCGAACGTGTCGGGAACTTGGAAGGGAGATGTTTGGACTTCCGTCAAGCTTGAGAAAGCCGCTGCGGGAGACTGGTATTCGGGGCGCGTCACCGATTCGGAGGGTCGAAGCGGAATGCTGCAACTTCGTTGGTCACGCGTGCAACAACGTTTCAACGGTCAATTCCAAATCGG
>JBCBLJ010001039.1:0-2392 GCA_038520195.1 Planctomycetota bacterium | reverse complement strand
GTTCACGGCGTCGCGGGCGGCGAGGATCAGCCAGCGTATTTGATCCCTCCCGGCGGGTCGCCGATCGACGAAGACTCCTGGGTGCGGCTCGAGAAGCGTTTGACGCGTCGCGTCGATTTCGCCGACGGATCGCAGAACTTCCTCGAGCCGCACCCAGGAGTCTTCGTCGATCGGCGACCCGCCGGGAGGGATCAAATACGCTGGCTGATCCTCGCCGCCCGCGACGCCGTGAACGCTAAGCACGATGATGCGCGGTGTTGAACCGGCGTGAGTCGACGTTTCGATCAAGTCGTTTTCGAGACGTCGCAGCAGTTCTTGTCGAGTGCTGATGGGAGCTTCCCTTCCGATCAACGTAATGGTCTGACCGTCGAGCGTTCCGAGTTGCTCGGCTTCTTCTTGGCTCCATTCGGTTGGTGGCAGCGGCCACGCATAGGGCTTGCCGCTAACGAGAATCACAGGCGTCCGTTTTGGCGCGAGTGTCAGCAGCCAGATATAGGTCGCAAAAAGACAAATCGATACGCCAATCAACGTCGGCCAAAAGCATCGCAACGCAAACAGACGCAGTCGCGCGAGGGCCGAAGTTCGTTCGGCCCGGGTGCCTTGCCACGGATGTGTCGTTGAATCAGAGGGCGAAGTCATGGAAACGGCTCCGCATCATTCATCGACGTTAAAAACAGAAGTCACGTCCGGCGGCGGAAGATCGGGCAACCGGAAGGCAGCCGTCTTGGCTGCTTCGTTGTTGTCTTCGCTCTTCGGAACGAATCCGACGGGGATTGCTGACGGAGTGTTCTCACTGGTCTCCGCTACGGTCTCCGTCGTTTCCTCTGCGTCAAGGTCGCCAAGAATGATCTCGCCCGGCGGACCTTCGATGGGCAGTGCTTCGTGTGCGTCCATCGGAACTCCGCCGCACTTGCAAATCACCAGGCGAGCGTTCCGTCGAACGCGCGCCGACGACTCGATGAAACAACCCTGGTCGTCACGTTCGTACGCGACCTTGTATAGTTTTTGAAGCAGTTTTGGGCTGCAGCAACTGTTGGTGCGGCAACTCTGGCAACTCGTACCAACGGAGCCTTGCAGTCCGCGAACCACACCGTAGCGAATCGACTCATTGCAATCGTCCAGCGCGGCGATCAACGCGTCCTCGGTCTCCGGGAAACATTCGCCACAGCCTCGCCCGGCAAGGTATTTGATCGCTTTCGCCTTTTGGGGTGCCGTGTCGTCCTCGGCTTTCGCTTTCGCAGCCGCTTGCACCGCGGGACTAGCCTCCGGACTCAGGTTGGCCGGGTCGGACAAAGAACGAACCGGCGGTTTGGGTTCCAACACGGGGAATCGAGTGCTCAGTCGATTTCGCACTCGAGTCACGGCCTTTGCGGTTCCAGCGAACACCAGATCGAGTCCCAGAAACTGTGGCAACGTCACCGACGGCGCGGCGGGCGGTGCGACCGCGACAATGGTTGTCGCGCCCGCTTGTGCGGAGGCCGGCGGTGTGGCCGGTGCCGTTGCGGGTACAGCGGCGCACCCAGCGAACCATAACACGCCGAATCCAACCAAGAGGTTTGAAAGAACGAGTTTGCCGCCAATGGACATTCGTCTTGCTACCGAAACGTTGGGTCAGGGCCAAGGTGGCGGCAAAGACAGCCACACACGTTAACGTGTATCGGACGCAACGGTCGACGCGATGAAAAGAACTGAGGAAAGTTTGACGACACCCGCTCGAGTCATCTCAAGGAAGCAGGAGATCGAGTTTGTGTTTCCCCTCGGGACCGGACTTCAGAATTTCCTGCTTGTCCACAAGATGGACCCGGTTTCGTATGACCGCGCGGGCACGAATCTTGTAGGGACCGGGTTGAAGGTCCGGAATTTCGTACAGACCTTCTTCGTTCGACCGGACGGAGATCGGCTTTTTGCCGGGCGGTTGGGCGTCTTTTCCGGCAGGAGTCAGCGTCACCTCGACCGCGGACACTGTCTTACCGCGATACCGGACGGTTCCTTCCAGACGCACCAAATTCGCGTCGACGGTGACTTCATCCGCCGTCACCGGGAGCCTCACGTCGAGGTCGTGAGGAATCGCGGCGCTGACATTTCCGACTCGATCAGTACTACGGACGAGCAACGTTTGTTTGCCAACGTCCGGCAAGGTCTTCACCCCAATCTTCCATTGCCCATTCCCAACCGCCGCCCCCGCGAACACTTTTCCCTGTTCGGGGAACTCGCCACTCCCATCGAGATCAAATGCGGCTTCGACGTTGAGGACGCCAGCCGACTCATCATCGGCGTACACAAGAATTTCGCAGTCTCCGCCGATGATGAGTCGGCTGGCGTCCTCAACGTCGAAGCCGCATTTGATCTCGATGGGAGTGGCGAGTTCCCCGAACAGGGAAAAGTGTTCGCG